>RKSK01000217.1 GCA_007570915.1 Cenarchaeum sp. | reverse complement strand
AGGGCGGCGTGGGCCAGGAAACGGGTCAATGAGATAAGGGAGCTCTCGAGGGCGAGGGCCGAGGCCGCCAAGAGGGCCCGCACGAGGTTGGTGAAATAGTTGGCGCGCAAGGGGGCCACGCCCATTCCCGAGGGGGGGTCGAGAAGGAGCGAGTGGTCGTCCTCGGCCACGCGCGGCACCGGCAACTCCGTCAGGCAGGAGGACAACCACCTCTACGTCACGTTTGGCGTGAGCGTGCCCGACTTTGTGGGCCGCCCCAAGGGCCTCGTGGAGGGGCAGGACAGGACGCTGGACACGGGCATGGGGGAGGCGGCGGCCACGAGGGGGCGCCCCGAGGAGCGCCTCGGGTCCCTCTCCGGCGCCCCGTTTGGGCAAAAGGTGCGCACGTACACCTCGCGCGTCGAGGACCGCCAGCTGCGCAAGGCGCTGCGCAAGGCCGGCTACCCCACGTCCGAGGAGTTCACGGTCATGGCAAGTCCCGGCCTGCCGGCCACCAGGTCATACGTGGAGAGCCCCTACACGGGCAAGCCGCAGTACGGCACGGAGGGCCACTATGACCCGCGGCTCATGGCCATGCACCCCGCCGAGCTAAACTACCCGGACATGGGGCCGTACGACCAGGGGCTCTATCAGGACCTTTACGGCTCACTGGGGGAAATGGGGGGCGAGGGCCCAATGTACCTCCAGGGCGAGTTCCTCTCCAGGCAGGACATCGGGAGGCGGGTGCTCCTCGGCGCCGGCTCCGGCGCCGGCTACCCGAGGATGGAGGGCATCGGGCCGTCCCGCCTGTGGGGCAGGCTCAACCCGGAGACGGGGGAGCGCTCGCCGGTGGGGGGGGTCATAAACTCGCTAGCCCCGGAGGGCTATGACTGGAAGATGTGGGGCCGCGACCTCGAAAGGGTATACGGCACGGAGCGCCGCGCGCGCGGGGGCTGGATGGGGCCTGACCATGGCGACGCCGACGAGAAAAGGCTGTCCATGGAGCTCAAGAGGTACGAGAGGTACCTCAAGGCCGGCGGCAAGGACGTCGGCATGGAGGGCTGGAGGGAGATGGGCAGCCCGGTGTCGGGAAGGGAGATTGACGCCCTCAAGTCGTGGTGGCGCAAGGCCGGCGAGCGCTTTGCCCTTATGAGGGGGTTTGAGAGGGGAAGCGCCGAGGACGCCCTCCAGATCGGCGAGTGGATCGCGCGCGCGCCGGAGTCCTTTGTCATGCGGTACCTCAGGTTCGGCGGGCCGATAGGCCTCCTGCTCCTGGCCACGTACAGCCGCGACGCCGGGCTCATGCCGTCCCTGCTCCAGTTCGGCGTGGACGAGCTCTCAAAGAAGGGGAGGCCGCTCAACCTTGACTGGAAGCGCATGTCCGGGACGACCTATGACATGATGTCCCTCGAGCGCCAGCACCACCGCGAGCTCGGCGACGAGCCGCTCCTCCTCGCCGAGGCCAACGGCTTCCACCCGCGCGACTCCTACTACTCGTCGTGGGAGGAGATCGACCGCATACGCATACAGCGCGGCGCGCAGGACTATGACACCGTGGGGCTCTCGGAGAGGGCCATCACGTGGGGGTACTGAAGTGTCGTCCGAGGCGTACTCCGTGCCGGCCGGCGCGCACGCCGTCCTGTACCGCCTCACGGCGGCCCGCGCGTCGCTCTCCTCGCTCACGAGGGCCGACGAGAAGGTGGAGTTTTCCGGCATGGGCGTGGGAATCGTGGACTGGTCAATGTCGCTTGAGAGGCACAGGCCGTCCGTGCCTGCCCCGCAGGCCGAGGCGTCCAACAAGCCCGACTCGGGCGTGAACTCGCTCCAGGTGTCGCTGGACTTTGTCGCGCACAGGATGGACATGGGGACGGCGCCTAGCTCCCGCGCGGCCTCCCCCGTGGACACCCTGCGCAAGTGGGCGGTCCTCCCGCAGTTTGTCCCCGGCGTGTACGACCGCGGGAACGTGGGCCTCTGGTTCTGGCCCGACGAGATTCTCACGCACCACCCCACGCGGTCCACGGGGTACAAGCTCATAATGGTGAACGTGAGCGGGATGCCAAACCAGCCCACCAAGACGCTCGTCAAGGTGGACCTCGAGTGGGCCGGCGAGTTTGAGAGCCATAACGGCCTGGGGGTGTCCACTTGAGCGCGGCGAGGAGGGAGATAGAGGCCGCGCGCGCGTTCAGGCTGGACGTGTACGACGCGGACAGGGCAAACCCGCGCGACATGACGGACTCCGTCGCCGAGGTCCCGTCGTTCACCAACGTCGGCTCGCTCGGCGAGGTCTCCTCGGCCACCGTGTTCCTGGACGCCGCGCACGGGTGGCACGTCACGCGCGGCAGGCCGGGGAGGGGCGCGGGGTCCGGCACCGCGTACGAGCACGCGCGCGGCTACGTGATAGACCAGTTCACGCTGCTAAAGATGCGCGCCGGGCGCGGCGCGTCCGCGTACGAGAGGTACCTCGAGGCGCGCGCCCTCAAGCCGCAGTTCACGTCGCTCGGGCTGTTCAACACCGTCGAGATGGCCTGCCTCGAGCGGAGCCTCAAGGACGTGCTTGTCCCCGGCCACTGGTGGTTTATGACCTACCGCGAGGTCCTCGACGACCTTGTCTCCCACTACAACGCGCAGCGCGGGACGTCGCAGCCGGAGCTGCGCCTCCAGGACGCCAACATCGGCGACGGCGTGGACCTGGACCGCACCACCGGCGGGCCGATAAACCTCTACGCCGGAACGGACTGCTTCACGGCGATCAACCTGCTCATTGACCGCCTCCGCCAGCCCATACAGACCGGCGGCACCGGCGAGCTCGTCTCGGCCTTTTACACCGACTATGGGGACCCGCCGTACCCCGGCATAGACCTGAACCTCGTGGTCCAGGGGGCCAGGGGCTCGTCCGTCCCCGTGATAGAGGCGGGCACGATAGGCGTGTCGGCCGACCTGCGGCAGAGGCTTCCGGCCTCGGCGACGACGGCGATAGTGCGCGGCCTGCCCGGCTCGGGGACGCTGCCCATGTCCGTCGCCCACTATGAGGGGAGGACCGAGGCGTTTGCGCGCGCCGAGCCGTGGGCCGCCGGCGTGTCCTACGCCGCGGGCCAGCTCGTGCGCCACCGCGCCGCGCCTGCGGGCCGGCACCACGCCGAGCGCAGGTGGAGGTGCCGCGCGGCCCACACCTCGTCGGCGGCCAACGCGCCGCCGTCCTCGGGCTCGCAGACCACGCAGTGGCAGCCGCTGACGGAGTGGGGCTACCTGCGGGAGGGCAACGACCGCGTGGCCACGGACAACTGGGCCTACAACGCGCGCGAGGCCGGCGGCATGTGGGCCCACGGCACGGCCGACGCGTCCCAGTCCTTCAACATGGGGCGCAACTCGGTGTCATACCCCGACAGCAACCTCGTGATAAGGGACACGGAGGCGTGGGCCGACTGGGCGCACTACCGCCTGCCGGCGGGCACGCGCATCGCGCACGACGCGGCCAACGGGACGCGCGTCCTCATAGACGGCCCCGCGCCGGCGTCCATGTCCAACGGCAGCCCAAGCGGGCTCTCGGCCACGGCCGACGCCAACGCGCTGGTCCAGATGGTCGGCGGGTCGTGGTCGGTGTCCCGCAGGTTTCCCGCCTCCCCCGGCGGCGACGTGTACCAGGTGAACGTGCTCCGCGAGGGAAAGGTGTACGAGTGGGCCGGCACGCGGCCGGCGGCCGACGACGGCGGGTCGTGGCACAGGCATGACGACTACGCCCCGGGCTACCTCGTGCGCCACGTCGCCGGCGCCGACGACGCGGCGGCCAACGCCGACGTCACGTCCGGCACCGAGTACGTGTGGCGCCGCACGGACGCGCCCCCGCCGGCGGGCTCGAGCTCCGGGCTGCTGCCCCCGCCGCGCGACACGGGCGACACGGGGCGCTGGGAGCTCGTGGGCGAGTACGACGCGGGCACGTGGGAGGGGCCGACCGTCCCGCAGGGGTACGGCCCGCTGCGCCGCGAGTGGCCGGGCGCGCGCTCGTGGGTGGACGTCTCCTCGGACGGGCTCGTCCCAAACCACTGCTTCCACTACCCGTCGCGCGTCGCGCTCGTCGAGCCGCTCGTGCGCATCCCCGACGGCGCGCCGTCCCAGTTCGCGCGCGCCGTGTACGTCGAGTACAGGGTGGCCTCCATATTCGGCGGCGTCGCGAGCGCGATCCTCGGCGCGCTGGGAAACTTGACGATCCTCGGGGTCTCCCTCGCGGGGGCGGCCATCACCGAGTTTGCCAGGAACGTCGCGGCGCTGATCGCCCCGCAGGCGGGCGACGTCGTGAACGGCATTCTGGGGGCGCTGTCGGCCAGCCCGTTTGCCGAGGGGGAGGACCTCTCCCCGCAGGCCGTGTGGAAGCGCATGGGCGACGCCCAGAGGGGCATACTCGACTCGCCGCAGGGCTACGGCAACCTCGGGTGGTGGTACACGCTGTTCGAGGCCCCGCTCCCCATGCGCGGCGGGGGGCCGTTCACGCCGCACTACCTCGACCTCAACAACCGCAACATGACCCCGTCGGGCAACATGGGCTGGGGCGCGCCCGACGCCGAGGACCTCGGCAAGCTCACGGGGATACGCTTTGACATACTGTTCGACAAGACGCTCGGCCCGTTTCGCGCCCCGCAGGGCAACCTCCCGTTCAGGTGCTTCATCATGGACAGCGAGTCCAACATATGGATACAGGACTTTGAGGTCAGGCACCTCGGCGTGCGGCAGGACGTCGTCCTGTCCTTCCAGAACTTCAAGGCGTACACGGCCCGCGCGCCGATCAACGTGAGGTTCTGGCTGCTCAACGCCCTGCGCCCCGAGCTGCGGCCCGTGGAGTCGCTCAACCGGCGCCAGATAAAGCACATCGGGATACACCTGCTCACAAACTATGACGAGCACGGGAGGTTTGTCCCGTGGTTCAACCCCTTCCACAACATACTGGAGTCGTTTGCGGCAATCACCGGGGAGGTGGTGCATGCGGGTACCATAGACAACTTTTGCTTTGTCAAGTCGCCAATCGCCGTCGCCACGCGCAGGCCGTCAGAGAACACGGGGGCCGCGGGCCGCAACATCATGGCGCCGGTCACGGAGCTTCCCATATCAAACACCGTCCAGCTCCGGCAGGCCGCCGAGGCGCGCGCGCACTTGCAGGCGTGGCGGCAGGACAACTTTACGGTGAGGGTTGAGGGGCGCGCGGACGTGCTCGCCGAGCAGTCCGTCATGCTCAAGGACCCGCGCATAGTGTCGGAGTCCGACGCGGGGACGGGCGCCGACAACGCGGGCACGCTCAAGCTTGCCGTGACGCGCGTGTCTCACTCGTACCAGGCCGACGGGCACGGGTGGTTCACGGAGCTCGGCCTCGTGAGGCGCATCAACCGCATGGGGGGCGGGGCGTAGTTGGGAATCCACGACGAGCCGCCGTCCGAGGCCGCGCGCGCCGAGGCCCTGCGCAGGAGGCTGGCGGAGGCCGACGACAGGGCCGACTCCGCCTCGTCGCACGACTCCGCCGTCCACTATGACGCGCCCGCCGGCGGCGGGGGCGGCGCCCCGCTCTCCACCTCCATACTGTCGCAGAGGGTGGCGTCCCCGGTTCCCGGGGCCGGCGGTGGCACGGCCGACACGCGCGCCTTCACGCTCACCGGCGCCGAGGCGTCGCCCGACGGCATGGTCGTCACGGCGCGGTTTTCGCGCAACGTGGACGGCCTGTCCGCCGAGGCCACCGACCGGTTCTCCATAAGCCGCAACATCGGCATAGGGGGCGTCTCGGCGCAGGGAAACGCCGTCGTGATCGTGCTCTCCAGGCGTGTCACGCCGGGCGTCGAGTACACGCTGACGGTCTCCCCGGGACTCCTCGCGTCCGACGGGTCCACCACGCTCTCCGGCACGCGCACGGCGACGTTCTCGATAGCGGGGTTTAGGTTTTTGCGCGCGTACGCGAGCGACAGCCGGCGCTTTGTCACGCTCGAGTTCAGCGAGGCGGTTGTCCCGACCTCGGTCACGGACCCGGGGCAGAGGTTTGTCATGCACAGGCTGGAGGGGGGGTCATGGGTGGACTATGCGTGGGGGACGGTGGCCACCGCCTCGGCGAGCACGGTCACCCTGCAGCTCACCGCGGCGCTCGCCGAGGACACGACGTACTCTATCACGATCAACAACCACTACGCGGACAACTCGGTGCCGCTCATGGGCGGCGACCCGCCAATCCCCATGGGCGGGCAGATATACCAGACGTTCTCCACGGCCGACGACAGCCTGCCGCCGCAGGGCTTTCGCGTGGTGCGCGTGTTTCCTAGGCTCAACCGCCGGGAGGTGGAGGTGGAGTTTAGCGAGCCGGTCTCGTCCTTGTCCGCGCGCAATCCGGGGAGTCCCTCAAAGTTTTCCATAAGCCCGTCGGCCGGCACCCCGCAGGTGACGGCCAACGGGTCGGAACTCGTGGTCCTCACGTTCCCCCAGAGGCTCGAGTACCAGACAGAGTACGAGCTGCGCATACGACGCGTGCTGTTGTCCGCCGGCGGGGCGGATCTGCCCGTTACCCCGGGGCTGGAGCACACGAGCGTGCACTTTAGCACGGGCGAGAGGCCCACGTTTGCCGTCGTGTCCGTCAGGGCCGCCCCCGCCGGCGGCGTGGACAGTCCCTCCCAATCCGCCATTATCGTGGTGTTCAGCTCCGAACCGCTCGAGAGTGAGGCCGAGAGGGCGGCAAACTGGTCGGCGGACGGCCTCACGCTGGGGACGCCCGCCGTGGTGAACGACGTCGAGGTGCACATTCCCATAGACGCCGTCACGCCCGGGAGGTCAAACAACTCGTACACGCTGGTGATAAGCGCGATGGTCGTGTCCACGGACAACATCGCGCTGCCGGCCGGCGAGCGCATGCACAGCTTTGCCATCGGCCCCCTGCTAAACCTCCAGAGTGTAAGGTATATCGACGGCGAGTTTGTGATCACGTGGTCCGCGCAGCCGGGCCCCGTCACGCGGGAGGGCTTTATGGTGATACCGCATTCGGGGAACCTCGGCTCGCCGCGCGTCCCGATACCCGAGCCCGACGGGACCGGGGTCACGTCCGTGCGGCGGTCCGGCAACTCGATACACATCACGCCGTCGGTGGACACCGTGCCCGGAACCCGGTGGGACATCATATGGTCAAGGAGCCTGCGCGGCCAGGAGGGCGGCGGCCTGCGGGGGGGAAGGACATTTTTCACATCAATCGTGCCGGGGTCGGTGACGCCGGCGTTTATGATAGACGACGCGCAGGGCGAGGGCGGCGTGAACGTCGGGGCCGGCCTTGGCTCTGTGGTGATCTCGTTCACCGACCGCGTGGACCCCTCCACCGGCGAGGTCGTCGCGAACTACTTTCCGCAGACCGCGTCGGGCGGCACGGCGTCGGGCACCACCCCCGTGGTGACCGCGGCCGCCGTGAGCGGGAGGACCGTCACGCTGACGTTTCGCGATGCGCTCGTCGCCGGCGCGCGCTACGCCATACGCGTCCTCAGGTCGGTGACGTCCACGCGAATGCAGAGCCTGACCGGCGACGACACGGCCGGCGAGTTCACGGCCGGCTTTCAGCCGCTCACTGTCCTGTCGGTCGAGCTGGACGGCACGCGCGCCATAGTCACGTTCTCGCACGCCATATCCACGTCCACGCCGAGGTCAAGGTTTGCCGTGTCCACGAGAAGGACGGACGTGCCCACGCCGTCGGTTACGGGCGTCTCGGTGAGCGGCGCCGTCGCCACGGTGACGATGGCCAACATCAGGGCGGGAACGGCGTACACGTTCAACGTGCTCGACGGCGTGCAGTCCTCCGTGTCGGGCATCAGGCCCCTGGCCGACGACCACATTGTCACGCTGAACTCGCCGGAGACGGAGCCGCTCACGCTGCGGCCCGGCAACTTTGTGACGTTCACCGCCCCCCGCACGGTGACCATCACGTTCACGCGCCACCTCCAGCGCAGCTCGCTGGTGGGCCTCATATACAACATTGCAACGGACTTTGGGGTCACCTCGGTCGTGGCGTCCAGGTCGGGGGAATACGGCGTTGCCACCGTCACGCTCAACCGCGACCCGGGGCCCGGCACGCACGAGCTGGGCATAAGCGACCAGCTCGCCTCGTCCGACGGCACGGCGCGGTACAGCGGCCCGGAGACCATAGAGTTCACCGTGACAAGCACGTCCCCGTACACGTTTGACGCGGAGGTGGTGTTTTATACTGACCGTCAGATTATAGATATTACGTTTTCCGGAGTGCTCACGAGGCGCACAAAGCAGAGAATACGGTCGCTTGTCCAGATAGAGGCGCTCACCCCCCGCCGCCGCACGATCACGTGGATAGCGTACGGTTTGCATGATATAGACGGCCTATTCGACGATGGCAATGAACCCGGCTCGTACCTTAGCGTGATCATACCGCGCACGTCAAGCCGCCTAAGGGTCACGCTCTCCAGGGCAATCACCTTTGACGCGCCGGGCAGTCCGGCGCTAAGGGGCACGCGCACCTTTGAGGGCTAGAAACGCTTAAGTGCGCGCCTGCCCGCCCCGAACCCGATGGACGACGCGCAGGTCCTCCTGACCATGGCGGGAATGGCCATAGCCATAGTGGTCCCCTTTGTCGGCTGGCTCCTCCGCA
>RKSK01000126.1 GCA_007570915.1 Cenarchaeum sp. | reverse complement strand
CCGCTTCAAGGAGGTCGTCGAAAGGCTCGGCTTTGAGCCGCTCAAGCTCGAGGCCGACGTCTCGGAGGCCGCCGACACCATAATGACCGACAGGGGGCACCTTGACCCAAACCCGATCCCCATATCAAAGGAGGACGTGGTGAGATGCCTCGAGGACATAAAGGCAAACAACCTCTAGGCGCGAGGGGCGCTCGCGCGCGCGGGGCGCCAACTAGACTTATTTACCTCCGCGGCGGGGGCGCGTGGCGTTGGCAAGGCTAAAGTTCGGCATACAGAACGGCCTCAACGTGGCGAGGGCGGGCTACTCGGAGGACCAGATATTCACGGCGTGCATACTCGCCGACAGGGTCGGCTATGACTCGATATGGTACATGGACCACACCAACGTCCCGCAGTGGTCCAACGCCGTCGTCCTCGACCCGTGGGTCATGCTGCCGGCGATCGCCGCGCAGACGCGCAACGTCGAGCTCGGCACGTGCGTCACCGACGCGATAAGGCGCCACCCGTCAAACATCGCGCTTGCCACGATAACGCTCGACCGCATATCCAACGGCCGCGGCGCGCTCGGCATAGGGGCCGGCGAGGCCCAGAACCTGAAGGAGTTCTGCATACCCTTTGAGAGGCCCGTCTCAAAGTGGGAGGAGCAGATACAGGTGATCCAAAGGCTCTTCGAGTCCTCGCCGGAGAACCGCGTGAGCTACGAGGGCAAGTACTATAGGCTCGAGGACGCGTGCCTGCAGGCCGCGCCCGTGACGAGGCCGCACCCGCCCATATACATGGCCGCCGGCGGGCAGCGCACGCTTCGCATGTGCGGCAAGTACGGCGACGGGTGGCTCCCCATAGGCTACACGCCGGAGCTCTTTGAGGACCACGCGCGGGTGATCAAGGGGTCCATGGAGGAGAACGGGCGCGACGGCGAGGGGTTCCAGTTTGCCCTCGACATTGACGTGTACTTTTCAGACGACGCCGAGGCGTCATGGGCAAAGATGAAGGAGGCCATAAAGGTAAGCCTCTTCAAGCCCGAGATACTGCGCGTCCACGGCATAAAGGGGGTGGAGGGCTTTGACTTTAAAAAGTACTTCACAGAGTACTCGATGTCAAACCAGGAGTGGATTGTCAAGATGCGCGAGGCGGCGACAAACATACCCGACAGCGTCGCGCGCTCGTCGGTGGCAGTCGGGACGCCCGAGGACATCATTCCCGTCTTTGAGAGGTTTGTCAAGGCCGGCGTCAACCACTTTGTCATACGCTTTTGGGGGTCAAACTACTTTGGCAGCATTGACAAGTTCGCGAGCGCCGTCATGCCCCACCTGCGCGAGTCCTCCGAGTCGAGCAAGACGTTCTTTAGGGGAATCTGAGCGTGCAGCTCCTCGGGCGCCTGGAGATCAGCAGCGCCGAAAAGATGGCCGAGCTGCTCGACGGGGAGCACACCGGCCGCCTCGCGACGATTGACGCGTCGGGCCACCCGCAGGTCGTACCGATGAACTTTGCGCTGCTTGACGGCGCGATATACATGCACTCGCACACGAGGGGCGAAAAGCTCGACAACATCGCGCGGGACTCGCGCGCAGGCTTTGAGGTGGACCACGAGTACGAGTACCTCCCGTCCTACTATGCCGACGAGCGCGACGCCTCGCTTGCCGACACGCTCTACGCGAGCGTCGTCATAAAAGGGACCGCGAGCGTCGTCGAGGGCGGGGCCGAAAAGTGCCGCGCGCTCAACGCGCTCATGTCAAAGTACCAGCCGGAGGGCCGCTACGAGCCGGTCAGGGAGGGCGACGCCGTCCTCGGCGAGGTCGCCGTGATAAAGGTCGTGCCGTCATCGATGCGCGGCAAGTACAAGATCGGCCAGCACCTCAGGGCCGGCGAGCGGGCCGAGCTTGCGCGCAAGATACTCGAGCGCCGCGGCGAGGCGGCCCTAGGGACGCTGCGCGTCATGGGCTTTGAGGTCCGCGGCGGCGGGGTCCGCATGGTCGAGGAGCCCAGGTGGTAGGGGCCGCCGGGGCGCTGGCCGCGCCCTGGCCGGCCCGCGCGGGCGCCCGCGCCGCCCACGGTTTAAATCACGATTTTTGCGCGCGCGCAAGGCGTTGCAGAGGCAAGAGCACGCGTTTGAGATCGCCTCGGCGTTCGAGCCGGCCGGCGACCAGCCAGAGGCGATCGAGGCCCTCGCCGGCGGGGTCCGCAGGGGCGGGCAGTCGCAGACGCTCCTGGGCGTCACGGGCAGCGGCAAGACATTCACGATAGCCAACGTCATCGCGCGCTCGGGCAGGAGCGCGCTGGTCATATCGCACAACAAGACGCTCGCCGCGCAGCTCTACTCGGAGCTAAAGCAGTTCTTCCCAAAGAACAACGTCGGGTACTTTATATCCTACTATGACTATTACCAGCCGGAGAGCTACATACCGCAGACGGACACCTACATCGAGAAGGACACGCAGGTCAACGAAAAGATCGAAAAGCTGCGCCTCGAGGCCACGGCGATGCTCCTCTCCGGCGAGCCGACGGTCATAGTCGCGACGGTCTCGTGCATATACTCGCTGGGCAACCCCGCCGACTGGAAGGACATGTCCATACACCTGGCCGCCGGCGACGAGACTGGGAGGTCGGGCCTCGTGCGCAGGCTCATCGCCGCGAGGTACGAGCGCAACGACACGGAGCTCGCCCCGGGGCGCTTTCGCGTGAGGGGCGACACCGTCGACGTCATACCGGCCTACTCGGAGGACGTCGTCAGGGTGTCACTCTTTGGCGACGAGGTCGAGTCGATCACCGTGCGCGACCCCGTCTCGCTTGACGCGAGGCGCGAGCTGCGCTCGATCCGAATATTTCCCGCAAAGCACTACCTCATAGCCGACGACGTGCGCGAGCGCGCGATAGGGGCGATAAGGGAGGAGCTCGCCTCGCGCCTCCCCGAGCTGCCGGAGCTCGAGAGGCAGCGCCTCGAGATGCGCACAAAGTACGACCTAGAGATGATCGAGGAGCTCGGCTACTGCTCGGGGATAGAGAACTATTCGCGCCACTTTGACGGGCGAAAGGCCGGCGAGCAGGCGTTCTGCCTCATGGACTTTTTTGAGCCCGGATTCCTGCTCGTCATAGACGAGTCGCACGTGACGCTCCCGCAGCTCCACGGCATGGCCGCCGGAGACCGCTCGCGAAAGGACCAGCTCGTCAAGTACGGCTTTAGGCTGCCAAGCGCGTACGACAACCGCCCCCTCGTGTTCGGCGAGTTTGAGCGCTACATGCGCGACACGATATTCGTCTCGGCGACGCCGGGCGAGTACGAGCGCAAGCGCTCCTCGCGCATAGTCGAGCAGCTCGTGCGGCCCACGGGCCTGCTCGACCCCACAGTCGAGGTCCGGCCCACGGACGGGCAGATGGCCGACCTCGTCTCGGAGATACGCAAGAGGGCCGAGGCCGGCGAGCGCACGCTCGTCACTACGCTCACAAAGCGCATGGCCGAGGACCTCGCCGAGTACCTCTCGAAGAGGGAGGTCCGCGTGCGCTACATGCACTCGGAGATAGAGGGCCTGCAGAGGACCGAGCTCATAAGGCAGCTGCGCCTCGGCGAGTTTGACGTGCTAGTCGGCATAAACCTGCTGCGCGAGGGCCTCGACATACCCGAGGTCTCCCTCGTCGCCATCATGGACGCCGACAAGGAGGGGTTTTTGCGCAACGTGACGAGCCTGGTCCAGACGTTTGGGCGCGCCGCGCGCAACACGTCCGGCGCCGTCATAATGTACGCCGACAGGCAGACGCGCTCGATGCGCGAGGCGGTCGCCGAGACGGAGCGCAGGAGGGCCAGGCAGGCCGAGCACAACAGGAGGCACGGCATAGTCCCGCAGACGATAACAAAGGCCGTCCCCGAGCAGGCCGCGGCCCTTGACGACACGAAACACCGCTCGCCCCACGACCTCGCCGCCGAGGTCGTCGGCCTCGAGGCGCGCATGAAAGAGTGCGCAGCCGACCTCGACTTTGAGGGGGCCATAGAGTGCCGCGAGCGCATAGGCGCCATACAAAAGGAGATGGAGAGGAAGGATGGCCGGTGAGATGC
>RKSK01000197.1 GCA_007570915.1 Cenarchaeum sp. | reverse complement strand
GGCGCCGAGCGCGCCGCGCTGGACCGCGAGATCGGCGCCTCGTTTGCGCGAATCAGCCGCCCGCTCTCAAAGTACGTCTATGTCACGTCGCTTGACAAGGGGAAAAAGGCCGTCATGCGCCGCATGATCGACTCGCCGGCCGACGCGCTGCGCGAGGCCGGCGCCGACGGCGTCTCGGAGATTCTCGTCCACGTGCGCAAGGCCGTCTCGTCGGGCTCGGTCTCCGTCAAGGACACGTCAAAGTCCGAGGAGCAGATCGACGCGCTCATGGGGGGCCTGGCCGGCTTTGCCTCGCGCATCGCGTCACTCGAGTCGCGGCGCGGCGAGGCGCTCGAGCGCCTGCGCTCGTTTGACTCGTCGCGCATCGACGCCGCGCGCTCGTCCCTCGAGCGCGCCGAGTCGGACATCGCGGCGCTAGAGTCGCGCGAGCGCGAGGTCAGGGCCGACGCCGAGGCCGCCGAGGCCGGCATCGGCCCTGCGCTGCGCGAGCTAGAGTCGCTCTTGCGCGCGGCCACCTCGGTCCAGTACACGGTGCGCCTCGACGGCTAGGCCGGCACGCGCGCAGGCCGCGGCCCCGCCCTGCGCTGGCCCGCCGGTCGCGCCTCGATCCTGGAACCAGTCTCTGCCATGGGCCACGTGGTCGCCCCTCCGCGCCTGCGAGGGCCGCGCGCCACCCCGCCCGTGGCACAGGCCTGCTGTGGGGCAGTTGCCTTGGCCGCGGGGGACGGCGCCAGCTCGACTTGTGGCTGGGATCTTATACATGTTCAACACTTGAATACTTGGGAATTTGATTATTTTTACCGATTTTTCAGACTTGAAAATTTACACAAAATACTGCGCCATCATGGGCTCATTTAAATACAAAAATGCGATTTTTTTAAAAAGCAGGACAAGCCACGGAGCCCGCGTGGGCAATCGCAGGATCGACATCACGCCGGACAGGAGCCTCATCAAGAAGCTGGGCAGGATCGGGTATCGTACCGAACAGGCCATAGCCGAGCTCGTCGACAACTCGATCGACGCGAGGGTCGCGGGCACGCGCGAGGAGGTGGGCGTGGAGCTGGACTTTGGGCGGCGCAGGATCATCGTGCGCGACGACGGGGCAGGCATGGGCCTCGACGCCCTCCGCCGCGCGTGGGTGCTGGGATCGAGCCCCCACGCGGCCTCCGGGCGCCTTGGCATGTTTGGCATTGGGATGAAGAGCGCCTGCTCGGCGCTGGGCCGGTCGTTCTCCACCCGGACGACGGTAATGGGATCCACGGTGGAGCTCACGGCGGCGTACGACGAGAACAGGTGGCTTGGAGGGAAGGGCGGCTGGCCTGGCCTTGATGTAGAGGAGTCTAGCGCCGAGGCCAGCGCGCACGGCACCACTGTCAGCGTGTCTGACCTCTCCGTCGCGCTATACCGGGGGCAGGCGTCGCACATTCGCGCCAGCTTTGGGAGGCGCTATGCGCACTACATCTTTGACGGGCAGGTGCGGATCACCGTCAACGGCAGGCTCTGCGTCCCCATAGAGCCGGACATTGACGTTGGCTCAAAGGTGCCCCTGGACATTGATCTCCCCGGCGGAAACCGCGCGCACGGGTGGGCCGCAATCCTGAGGGGGCGCCCGACAGGCGCGGACAGCGGGTTTGGCCTGTACCGTAACGGCAGGCTGGTCACGTCGCACGCAAGGCTCGGCGCGGGCGCCATGGCGCACATGCCATGGGTCGTGGGGGAGCTGCACCTCGACCACGTCCCGGTCAACGTCCTCAAGACGGGGTTCCTGACAGACTCTGCGGCCTACCGCGACGCGATGGGGGCAGTCCTGGCCAGCCCTGCCATAAGGGAGCTCGCCACAATGTCGGCAAGGCGCAAGGGCGGGGAGCCGGACCACGCGTTAGCGCTTGACGGCGGGGGGGCAGCAGCCCGCCTGCCCCGGCTCGGCGACGCGGCCTCGCGGCGCCTGCTGCATGCGCTGTCTGATTCTGGCCCAATCGGCAGCGGCCGCATGCCGGTGGTGCTAGAGGACGCCGACTCGGGGGTGTACAGGGTGGTGGGCAGCGGGGCCAACGCGGTGATCGCGGTAAACAGGAACAGCGGGCTCTTTCGCGCCTTTAGGAACCCTGTCTACCTCCTGGGAATGCTGCGCATAGAGGCCAGAGCGCTGTCCGGGCACCCGGACGCGCAGCGCCTGCTCTCCGACAGGAACAGGGAGTGGGAGGGGTTTGTCTCCGAGCGCTCGCGCGCCGGCGCTGCCCACGGACGGGCGCGCTCTCGGGACACGCTCCCCGAAAGCCTCGCAGAG
This sequence comes from Cenarchaeum sp., assembly GCA_007570915.1. Classification (GTDB taxonomy): domain Archaea; phylum Thermoproteota; class Nitrososphaeria; order Nitrososphaerales; family Nitrosopumilaceae; genus JAHRAL01. The sequence goes on along the minus strand of RKSK01000197.1, from coordinate 1,764 downwards.
CTGCGCGACATGATCACCTCGAGGTCTTCAGCGCGCTTTCAGTTCACGGCGCTGTCGATCCTCTGGCCGTTCCTGAACAACCTTTACCGCGTGATGACGCACACGGTCTACACCGCCCGCGGGGCAGGCCACGAGTTAAAGGGGATAATATCGGGATATGACGGCTACCGCACGCTGCTGGATCCAAACTCTGCGCAGGTGCGCGTGACGCACGACGCGATGGACGGAGGGAGCCTGGTGGTCATCCGCGAGAGGCACGACGTCCCAAAGTCCACCGCAGCCACATACTCCAAGGCGTGGGTGGACCTCTATGCAGAGGCAAAGCGCGGGTGCTCCGGGGTCTACGAGAGGGAGCTTGAGATGTTTTGGGACCTGGAGGCCTATAGCCTTATGAGCAAGGACGAGGTGCTCAGGTTCGCAAAGAGGCGCAAGCTCGGCGCCGAGATCAGGGAATACCTGGGGGGCGGGAGATGATCCTGGAGAGCCTGGACAAGAAAACCCTTCGATCGCGCATCGACAAGCTAAAGTTCAGGAACGCGGGCAACCTTGAAAAGCTTGCCGCGGACTTTGACGCGCATGCGGCGATATCAGAGGAGATCGAGTGCCACCTGCGCGGAGGGCTGTGCATGCCATTTCACGTGGCAGGGGAGGCGCACCGCATAAGCGTGGACATTGACCTGTACACCCCCGCCTCCAGGGAGCACGTTGCCAAGGCGGTTCCTGCCGCCCTGGCGGGCAGGGGGTTTGTGTCCACCGACATCCTAAAAACAAGGCGCACAGCGCCCCTTTCGCACCTTGTAAGGTTCACCTCAAGGTTCCAGTCGCACTTTGGGGTGCGGGCGTCTATACACATTGACATTGCCTGCGGGATAGACACTGGCATGATAGACACGGTCACGTTTCCGGCGGGGCAGCACGTTCTGGGGTTCCGGACCGAGCGGGCCGTCTCGGCACTATCGCGCGGTTCCCTTATTGCGGACAAGATCCCGTCCCTTGGAATAGGGACCGTTGGGTATGGGAAGCTAAAGTCCACGCCAAAACAGATCTATGACGTGGGGACGCTGATCCAGCACTCTGGCGCAGGCGATCTAGAGTCAGCGCTGTCGACGTACGAAAGGCTGTCTGACTTTAAGCTGGCACACGACTCGCGTGGGCATGGCAGAGAAGAGGTGACACGGAGCATTGTGGGGTACCTTGAGGGGATTGGACGGCAGGGCTCCTCGCCAGATTCTGCGCAGCACTGGAAGGACTTTGCAGAGTTTTCCCAGGGGATGCTGTCAGCTCGAATGTCTGGGCAAAGAGACCACACGGAGCGAATACTGCTCTGCCTCCTGCTTGCCAAGTCGCTTGCCAGCCGGCCTGCCAGCGGCGCCCCGCACGCCGCCGAGGCCGACGGGCTTTATGCCACGCTGTGTAAGGCGCGCGGCAAAGGCGAGCTTGGCGCCCGCATAGAGTTCCTGCTAGGGGAGCTGGGCCTGGCATCCTAGCGCCGGCTTGCCGTGCCCGCGCACGCTGGCAGGCCCGGCCGAAGGCTCCGGCCCGCGGCAACCATGGCGCCGGTGGCATGCGGGCGCTCGGCAACCGTGCCCCGCGCCGGCCGCCCCTGGCCGGCGCGCCCGCCCCCCATCTGGGATCCTTGCGCATGGGCTAACGGGATCCCTGCCATGGGCTCCGGCTCCCGCGCAGGCCTTCTCGATCCGGCTGCCTTTTGGGCGCGCCGTTCACACAGGCGCGCCGACTTCCCTACGCCGCCGCAAGGAGGGG
>RKSK01000196.1 GCA_007570915.1 Cenarchaeum sp. | reverse complement strand
GCCCTGGGCGCGCTGCTGTTCTCGGCCATCTCCTTGCCCATCTGCGTCGCCCTTGGCCCCGCCTTTTGCCGCGCCATCGGCGGCCCGCCAGGGTCCCCCCATCACACTTCCCAAATGTGGGGGTGCGCGCGCCCCCTAGGGGGGCGGCTTGCGCGGCGGCCTCCGCCATGCCTGGATGCCGGGCCCGCCGCAGGCCTCCAGCACCAGGAGTATCTTGAACGCCGCCCGCGGGATCCTCCGGCCGTCGCCGCGCGCCCTCCTGTCCGAGTGCATCATCGTCCACGCGTTGTGCACCATTAGCGACAGCACAAAGCAAAAGATCCTCACGCGCTCGTCCCTGCTCGACGTGCGTATGCGTGTCTGCCTTACCATCTTGAAGCCGATCCCGGTTCTCCACCTGCGCGGGCACGGTGACCCGGCGCCAAGCGGCGGGCCGCCGGCCGCAAGCGCGACGTGCGCCTCCTCCGGGCTCTCGCCCTCCGGCCTGCGCCTTTTCGCGACGGCCGTGGTGTACGGAGCCACCCTCCCGCGGACGCCGGGGAATCACCGGCTCCGAGACGCGCCGCCTCCGCCTTGCGGCATGCCCGCGCAGCGGCTTCGCCACGCGCGGCCTGTTGGGGCGCAGCATTGCCCGGCGGACGCCCGTCCCCCTGGGCCTGCCCAGCACGCCCGCGGTGAAGAACTCGCGATCCACGGGCAGGACAGGCCCCGCCCCGGCCCGCGCGCAGACCGCCCCGGCGCGCCTGCACGCGGTGGAAAACACGACCTCCACGCTGTCGCCGGGCATCGCGCGCACGGCGCCAGGCGCGGCCCACATCCTGTTGGTGACGCACTGCGCCGTCATGTGCCTTTCACGCCCTGGCGTGCCGCCCTCACGCCTCCCGCGCACAAGCCACCCCAGGGCCGTGCGCCCGTGCCGGGGCATGCCGGGCATGCCGTGCATGCCGGACGCGACGACGATCTCCGCCGGGATCTCGTCGCGGCGCCGAAGCGTCCGCAGCTGCCGGGCGGCCGACTAGCGCAGCGCATGCGGCGCCACGCCGGCGCCGCGCGTGCGCACCGCCACGCGCGCCCGCCCGGCGGTGGGCACCCTGCCGGCGACCGCGGCGAGCCCGCGGGGCCCGGGGCAGCCGCCGGCCGTGGCGCCGCTCCCGGCGGCCGGCGCGGCCAGGGCGAGGAACGTGGCCTCCCCGGACGGCCTGTTGTGGCGCGTGGCGAACCTTAGGCCGCGCGCGGCCGGCGCGATAGCCCCCTTCACCGGCTTGGCGCGCCCCTGTCTACGGCCATGTCCCTGGCTATCTGCGTCGTCTCCGCTTTTGCTTTCGCCCGCGCCATCGGCGGCCCGACGGATCTTCCCAATCGGCCTGCCTGGGTCCGGGGCGGGCGCCGGGTCTGCTTTTGGGAAGCGTACCTATGGATATGTTTGGCCCGGATCGGGCGCGGGGCCTGCTTTTGGGATGTGCGTCACCGCCTCCCGGGGCCATCTCCACCCGTGCCTGGCGCAGGCGCGCCAGACCCGCAGGACCGGCCCAATCCTTAAATGGGGCCGCCGGAGGGGGGCGGGCGATGAGCACGCAACCAGAGATACCGCTCGACGACCACGAGGAGACGATGAGGGCCCTGAGGAGGATGCTCGGCGGCGACCAAAAGGCCCTCGCCGAGGCCGAGGAGTGGGGCAAGGACCGCGAGAGGAGGCTGCCCGTGCTGCGCAGGTTCGTCGCGCTGCTAGGCAGGCACGGCATAGTCGGCCCGGAGACGGGCAGGATAGAGAGGAACTTTGTCGTGGCGCAGTGCTATGCGATCGCCACGAGACACGGCCTGGGCATGATGGGGTACACGTACCTCGACGGCCAGTCCGGCCCGCTGGCGTCGCTGCTGGACATTGACCTGCAGGCCGTCGAGCCCGGCGTCAAGGACCACGGCGAGGTGTTCCAGAGCGGCGCCGACGAGCGCGAGTTCCTGGCAAGGGTCAGGGGCAGGAGCCACGCCGAGCTGGGCCGAATGGCGCGCGGCGCCGTGATCCCGGAGCGCGAGCGCATGTTCCTGGGGTGAGCAGGCCCGCGGGGCGGCGCCGGGCGTGATTTCGGGACAGTGCAGCCAAGCGCCAACTGGCCCAATGGCGCAGCCGAGGAGCTCTGCCGCGTGCGCGGGCGCCTTGCGAGCCGCATCTAGCTGGCGCCCATGGGCACTTTTTGGCGTGGGCTGGATCTGGCGTGGCCATGCGCGCGCGTTCCCGACTACACTTAAAAAGTCAGGCGGGGGCGCGCCCCCCATGGCCGCTGCGAGCATAAGCCACGGCCGCCCGCCTGCTGGCCGCCGCAGGGGCGAAATATGCGGCAGCACGAGGATCCGCCCCGCCGCCTCCCGGGGCCATCTCCCCCCCGTGCCTGGCGCAGGCATGCCAGACCCGCAGGGCCGGCCCAATCCTTAAATGGGGCCGCCGGTAGGGGGCGGGCGATGAGCGCAAAGCTGCAACCAGAGCCGACGCTCGCAGACCACGAGGCGACCATGAGGATGCTCAGGGAGAGGGCCGGCGGCGACAAGCATGCCCTCGCCGAGGCCGAAGAGTGGGGCGAGAGGCGCCAAAAGAGGCTCCCCACACTGCGCAGGTTCGTCGCGCTGCTCGGCAGGAACGGCATAATAGGCCCGGAGACGGACAGGGCAGAAAGGGACTTTGTCGTGGCGCAGTGCTATGCGATCGCCACGAGGCACGGCCTGGGCATGATGGGGTACAGGTACCGCGACAGCCAGTCCGGCCCGCTCGCGACGCTGCTCGACGTGGACCTGAACGCCGTCGAGACTGACGCCGCGGGGGCGCGCGAGCGCGTCTCTCCCGGCTTTGACGAGGCCGCGTTCCTGGCCGAGGTGGCCGGAAAGGGCCACGCCGAGCTGGGCCGCATGGCCCGCGACGCCGTGATCTCGGATCGCGAGCGGCTGTACGGCGAGTGAAGATGCCCGTGGGGGGCGCCGGGGGGCGCAACCCTTTTTAATTGTGCCACTGGGGGGGGATCCCCGCAAGCATGGCAGGCAGGGGGGCTCGCATGGAGGACATTATCCTGGCGTCCATGGTGGTGGCGATTGTGGTCATTACCGTCGCCGCGGTGCTAGTCGGCCTCGTGCGCGACTTTGGGACCGTCGGTAGCCTGTCCTCCATACTTGGCTTTTTGGCCGCCGCGCTTGTCTTTTGGGCCGCGCGCCTGCTCTCCAGGAGGGTGCGCCGGGCCAGGGAGGGCATGCTCCGCAGGGACGACATGCGCAACAGGGATCACGTGATCTTTACGATCAGGCTGTGCAAGTCGCTGGCGCTGGCCGCAGAGGAGTCAGGGGCGGGATCGCCGGCGACCGTGTCGGCAATGCGCGACATCGCCCGCTACATTGGGGAGGCCAGGGCGATGCACGGGTACCTCCTGACCGACAGGGGCAGGTTGCTCGCCGAAAAGGCGCACACCGCCGCGCTCAACGCGACATCCCCAAGGTCATGCGCGTCTGTGGACTTTCCAGTGATTGTCGAGGCGCTCCAGCGCCTTGACGAGGAGGTACTGGACATTGACGACGACTCCCTTGTGAGGCGCCGCGAGCAGGAGGCCGACGCCGGGGACCCCGCGCGGGAGTAGGCCCGCCGCGCCCGGCCATGGCCGCGGGCCGACGGACGGGACGGTAGCGGCCGACGACGACGGGATGACGGTGTCCTACGAGTACAACGGCGACGGGCACGTGATCGCCTCGGCGGTGATCCGCTGGAGCGCCGGCGACACGCAGCGGCCCGGGGCGAGCTACCCCGCCTCGGGCTCGGGCGTCGTGCGCGTCGCCGACCCGGACATGAACTGGAACCCCGAGGCCGCCGGCAACTTTGAGGTCGACGCCTGCTCGGCGGCCGACGCAGGCGGCATAAACCTCACGGTCACCGAGACGCAGGAGGCCACGGGGATATTCGAGGGGACCGTCATATTCGCCCTGACAGACCAGTCCTCGGGCCACCGCCTCAGGGTCGCCGAGGGCGACACGGTCACGGCGCGCTACGACGACAACACGCTGCCCGACCCCTACACGC
>RKSK01000031.1 GCA_007570915.1 Cenarchaeum sp. | reverse complement strand
CGCACGCCGGCGTCCTCGTGCAGCGCAATCCACGACGAGACGAGCGCGTCGCCGCCTAGCCCGCGCGCCCTCGCGATGATCGACGCGCGCCTCGCGCGCCTGACGGCGGCGGCCACCTCTGAAACGGCCGCGCGCGCGTCCTCCCTTGCCATTATCGCGCCGCCGCCGACTAGCACGCGCGCGCCGTCCTCAAAGCACGCCCCCGCGTTGGAGGCGTTGACGCCGCCGTCGGCCTCGATGTCCCCCTCAAACCCCGCCCTCACGAGCGTGTCGCGCACGGACCGCGCCTTTTCGTGCGTCTCCCCGATGTACGCCTGGCCCGACCTGCCGGGGACCACGGACATCACGATGACCTGGTCGAGCGTGGGCGCAAAGCGCGCGGCCCACCCCGGCAGGTCCGTGCCGGGGTTTATCGCCAGGCCCACGCCCACGCCGGCCCCGCGCAGAGAGTCGTGGACCTCGCCAAACTCGGCCTCGCCGCACGCCTCGGCGTGGACCGTGACAATGTCCGCGCCGGCCTCGGCGTACGGCCCAAAGTTCCTCGCCGGCTCGGCTATCATCAGGTGCACGTCAAAGGGCAGCAGCGTGAGGGGGCGCAGCTCGGCGACCTTTTTGGCCCCAAACGTCGTCGCGGGCACAAACCTGCCGTCCATGACGTCGAGGTGGACATAGTCGGCGCCGGCGGCCTCGCATCGGGCCACCTCGCCGGCGAGGTCTGACATGTCGCCGGCGATGATCGACGGCGCAATCATCACCTGCGAGTCGAGCTCCTCGGCGACCAGCGGCGCGATCTCGGGCCTCGGGGCCCTCCCGTGCCAGGCGGGGTTGTCGGCCATGTGCTCGACGCCGTTGCCCTTGACGGTCCGCGCGACGATCGCAGTCGGCGCGCCGCGCGTTTTGGCCGCGCGCGAGAGCGCGTCGGCGACCTGCTCCACCCTGTGGCCGTCTATCTCGATGACGTTCCAGCCAAACGCGCGCCACCTCTGGCCCGTCCTCCAGCGCGAGGGGTCGGCGCGCGACTCGGCCACGCGCGCGCCGGCCGGCCCGCCGTCAAGCGGCATGACGTCCTCGGTGTACGAGTCCTGCTGCACAAAGTTGCGGTCCATGATGACGGTGAGGCCGTCGAGGCCGTACTTTGCGGCCGTCATGGCCGCCTCCCAGACCTGGCCCTCGTCGGTCTCGCCGTCGCCCATGACCGTGTACACGCGGGTCCCGGCCGAGTCCATCCTCGCCGCGAGCGCGAGGCCGACGGAGAAGGACAGGCCGATCCCCAGCGACCCCCCGCAAAACTCGACGCCGGGGCACTTGAGGTCGGGGTGGCCCTGCAGGCGGCTGCCGAGCATGCGCAGCGTGGCGAGCTCGGACTCCTCAAAGTACCCTGCGACGGCCAGCGACGAGTAGAGGCCCGGCGCGGCGTGGCCCTTTGAGAGGACGAGGCGGTCGCGGCCCGGCCAGAGGGGGTTGGAGGGGTCGTGGCGCATGTGGCCAAAGAGGAGCGTCCCGACGATCTCGGCCATCGAGAGCGACCCGCCGGGGTGGCCCGAGCCGGCGAGCGTGGTCGCCTTTATGACGAGCTTGCGCGCGCGCCTCACGGCGCGCCTCGTGCGGCTGTATCCCGCTGCCATTGCAGGCGCGCGCGGCCCGCGCGTGCGCTTAAAAGCGTATTGTGGGAATCTTAATCCGTGGGCGCCCCCGCGGGCCGGCCGTGGAGACGCAGGGGATCGAGCCCGTGGTCCTGTACGACAACGAGTGCTCGTCGTGCACGGCCTTTGCGCGGGCCGTCGACGCGGCCTCGCGCCGGCGCCTCTCGATGGTGGGCCACTATACGGACCTCGGGGCCGCCCTCGGAGAGGAGATCGGCGGGGGGGCCAGGGAGATGTTCTGGGTCATCGACGGCGGCGTCGCGCACGGGGGCAGGGCGGGCCTGGCCCGCCTCGCGGCCGTCGTCTTGCGCGGCAGGAGGGCCGGCGGCAGGGTCCCCATGGGGTCCGGCTCGTGCTCGGACGCCTGCGGCGGGGCGCGCTCGGTCCTGTTCCGCTCGTGCAGCGCGCTGACGAGGAGCCGCACGGTCAGGCTGGGCGGCGGGGCAGGGGGCTAGGCGCGGAACCTATGCTTATTAATTGGCTGGCAGCAGGGGGGCGCTGATGAACCGCGGAGAGGAGTTTGAGAACACCTTTGCGCCCGCGTGCAAAAACCGTAGGCTTACGGCCGGAGAGATCGTCGCTGGCATGAGGTTTGGAGCGTTCAAGTACGACCTGCTTCCTCCAAATGTCCGCAAGGCCGTTGACGAGGAGGTAAAAAGACAATGCAAGGAAAGCGAGCACATATCGTATGCCGAAGAGTCCAAATGGAGGGTAGAGCTGCTAAAAGCCGCGCGGGATCTTGAGCAACGCGAATCTGGCGAAGAGGACTCGAGCATGATGGACGCCGAGCCGGATGCCAGCGCAAAAGCCGTTTTGGGCAAGCGTGAAAAGCTGGGAACTTCTGGTATCAGGAGCCAATAGCAAGCGTTGTGGGAGCTGGGTGCCAAACACCCTCCCTCGACAGCTATGTACCATAGCTAACGCCATGGGATCCAAGGCTGAACATTACGCGATAGCCGTCATGCGTGATCTTTAGTGCTGCTTTTTGTTTGAGTTTTCTGAGCAGGACAGCCGTGCCTTTGTCAGTTATCCCGTGATCCGCCGCAAAGGATACGTCTTCATAAACGACTCCATCAGAAACCCACCTCCCAAGAAACGGGACACGTCCGAGCGTAACGCAGTCCATGGCTGCTAGGACGGCGCGATCCTCACTTATCGTCTCCTGTACGTGGGTTACGGCAATCATGTACAGCGGAGATTGCCCATCACTATAGCTGTCAAGCAGCGCCATGCGGCTACCGCGTTCAGCAACGTCATACGCCACACCCGTCTCAAGCGAGTACGAGTACTCTTTTGGAAGGTCAATTTTTCTGCGATAGTCGAGAATTGCATCACGTATGCGCACACGCGTGGCAGCTTGCCCAAGCTCGCGCTTTGTCCTCCCAGCGATCATGCGTGCCCTCCCCCTGGCTTCAAGTTGGCTACCTTGCGGCACTCGTGTCTTATCTGCCCTGTGCTGTGGGGCTGTCCTACCTGGCGCACCACGGCCGGATCCACAACGGCGATCTCGCATGTGCGCGCAACGCCCCACCTTGTGCCCATGGTGGCGCGACTCCCGCGTACACACTAATGAGCTATGCGGCGCGCGCGGGCTGCCAACGGCGTTATGGCACCTCGTCAATGGCGCATGCGTCAGCACTTGGCGCAAGCCCCCGTCACGCCTTGCCGTTCTGGCAAGGGTCAGGCTCCGAGCCCATTCCTAGCGGCAGTTCATTGGCGCCGTCCTGCCCAATTGCGCCGCCCCCGCACGCGCCGCCCCCGCACGGTCTAAATAGAGACGCCCATCCGGCGCCTCGCATGAGGGTCCGCCCCGAGCGCCTTGCGCCAGACACGCGCGCCGGCGCGCTGTGCGTCTTTGCGACAGGGTCGCCCGCGCGCGTCCACTCGCTTGACGGCCTCGACAAGCGCCTAGCGCAGGCCGCCAGGAGGGCAGCGCAGGCGGGCGCCGCCAAGGCCGGCGAGGCCGCCGTGATCGACACTATGGGCCTCGCGCGAGCCGGCCTGCTCGTGGTCGCCGGCCTGGGCGACGGCGCGCGCGCCGACGGCGAGGCCCTGCGCCACGCCGCCGGCGCGGCCGCGCGCGCGGCCGAGGCGGCGCGCGCGCGCGACATCGCGATCGCGGTGCCGCCCGGCGCGGCCGGCGGCGAGGCCGAGGCGGCCGCATGCGCGGCCGAGGGCGCGCGCCTCGCGCTCTACTCGTTTGGACGCCGCGAGAGCCCGGGGGAGCGCCACGTCTCGGCGATCCGCGTCCTGCACGCCGGCCCCAAGGCGGCCGCGGCCGTGCGGCGCGCAGCGGCGGTGTCCGAGGCCGTGATATTTGCGCGCGACGCGGCAAACATGCCCCCCAACGAGTGCACGCCGGCGGCACTCGCGGCGATCGCGCGCCGCGCGGGCCCAAAGGTGAGGTGCCGCGTG
>RKSK01000030.1 GCA_007570915.1 Cenarchaeum sp. | reverse complement strand
TACGCGTTTAGCCCGGCGGGAAGCACCATAATTCTGGCCCTGGCGCTTGTTTTTGCCGTGTGCTTTCCAGTGAGAATCGGGATTAAGATGCTAGGATCCAACACGCTGCACCTTGGCCCCGACATACTATACCCGCGTGCATAAGTCCACCCCGCGTTTTGCGGTGTTTTAGCCCGTAAACGCGCGTAAAAAGGCCATAGAACAGGGTGCAGACTTTTGCGCGTCGGTATAGAAACGGGAGAGCGCCTCTTTGCCATGAACGAGGACCAAAGAAAAAAGTCCCAGATCAAAATCATAAACAGGCTTGCAGGCGCCCTGGCTCACAACAAGCGTGTCTTGCGGCAAAAGCACCAGCAAAACCGGCACATAATGCAGACCTCAATCATGCTGTTCCTGTACATCATGGCCATGACCGTCATGGTGATGGCCGTGGGCGACCCCCTGGACGGCCTCCTGCCCCGGGCATAGGCGCCCCCGCGTGTCACCGCGGGCGGCGCGGCCGCGGTGACGCGAATTTGCGCCTAGGATTGACGCAAAGTCACAGTTGCTCAACATGCGCTAATCCCCGATCCTTATACGTGCGGCGCCTGCGCGCCGCGCCGCATGTCACCAGGACGCGGCGCAAAGAGGTGCGAGAGGTGCGGCGGGGGAATCGCCGAAGGCGACCTACACAAGATAGTCATGTACGTGGTCAACGAGCGCCTCACCGAGCACCACTATGAGCACGTAGAGTGCCCCGGCCGCTGGACGGCCTAGGCCTTGCGCCCATGGACGCGGTAGATCTCGCCGGTCTCGCGCGCCCTGTACTTCCACTCGCCGGCGCCCCAGGCGACCTCGGCGAACTCGGCCTGCATGGTCGGGTGCAGCCTAGTGTAGACGTCGTGGCCGACGAGTATCTGGTTTGGCCTCGCGCGCGCCTGTATCTTTGCGGCAATGTTCATCGGCGGCCCGAGTATGTCGACATAGGACTTTTGCTCGTCGGCCCCGTACCTGACTACGATGCCGGTGCCATAGTCGATGCCAATCTTCACGGCAAGCTCGGGGCTGCCGGCGCGCGTGAGTATGGGGTTTATCCCCCTCTTTATCACGTCGACCATCGCGATCGCGCACCTGACGGCGCTGTCGGCGGCGCGAAGCGAGTTCTCGTCGGCGACAAAGTAGGAGAGGACGGCGTCGCCGACGAACTTGAGGACCAGGCCGCCGTGCCTCGTGACGACGCGCGCCATCTCTTGCGCGAACGCGCTTATTATCGTGGCGACCCTGTCCACGGGGAGCTCCAGGGCGATGTCCGTGGATCCAACGAGGTCGACGTACATCACGACTAGGCCCATCCTCGAGAGGACCCTGCTGCGCAAAAAGGCGTCGGACTGCTCTAGAGTCGTGTTGTACGCATAGCCGCTCTCCAGGGCCGCCGAGACGTGGGACTGGACCTCCTTGATTAGCGTCTCCGAGTCGACGGTGCGCGAGCCGCCCTGCCCGAGCATCCTGCGCACGATGCCCCCCTCGCCGGCCCCCGCGCCCCCGTCGGCCCCCGCCATGGCGCGGGCCGCGGCGGCGCTTGCTTTTATGTCGATTGGGGGGCGCGCGCGGGCGCGGGGCAAGGCTTTATGGCAAGGCCGCCGCGCGGGCCGCGCCATGAGGCTCGGGGGGCATGCCGAGGGCCCGTTCATGGGGCGCCTTGGCGCCGAGGCAGGCGCGGCGCGCGAGGCCTATGCGCGCCTCATGGCCGCGTGCGCCAGGCCGTCGCGCGCAAGCGTCATGCTCGGCGACGGGACGGTCCGCGAGGAGGAGACATTTGACCCCGCCGCCGCCGAGGCGGCCATGGGGGCCGTCGCGCGCGGCCTGGAGGGCTGGGACGTGCGGCCCGCGAGCACGGCGCGCAACGACGACAAGAGGCGCCTCTTCACAAAGTTCTCCGTGGAGGAGGCCGGCCACAGGGTCTCGGGCCACCTCTCGCTCCAGTACCACGTGCTGCTCTACTACGAGCCCGACCAGCGCGTCATGGACTGCCAGAGGCGCCTCGCCGAGGTGATCGGGCAGGCCGGCGGCGCCGACGAGCGAAGGGCCGCGCGCGGCGACGAGGTCGCGCGCAGGATGCTCGCCGAGGCCGGCGTGGGCGGGACCGGCGAGCAGGAGATATTCGAGGCCCTCTACAACGACGCCGCGCTGCGCGAGCGCATAGCCTCCGAGGTCGACGCCGGCGACGCCGGCGCGCGGGAGCTGCGCGCCGAGCGCGCCGCGCTGCTGTCAGAGCTTGACTCGCGCCTCCTCGAGGTCTACCGGACGTCGCACGTGCTCATAGACGAGGCGCGCCTCGTCGGCGGCGAGGAGGGGTACCTCTTTTCGCTTGACCTCGAGCGGGCCGGCGGGGGCCTTGACCCCGGCGCGATTGGCGGCGCAGCGCGCGAGGCGATTGCGCGCAGGGTCTCGCAGGTCAGGGCCGCCGTCGAGGCCGAGGCGCGCCGGCGCGCCTAGCGGCGCGCAGGTTCAAATATGCGCCGCGCCGCGCGCCGCGCCGTGCAGGGGGTAACGTACGAGGACGTGCTAAGGGCCGACAGGGAGCGCGGGAGGGACATACGCCACACGCCGCTCACGCGCTCGCCGTTCTTTAGCGAAAAGACCGGCTCGGATGTCTACCTCAAGGAGGAGTTTCGCCAAAAGACAGGGTCGTTCAAGATACGCGGCGCGTACCACCGGATCATGTCCATGGGCGCCGACGAGCGCCGCGCCGGCGTCGTCGCCGCGTCGGCCGGAAACCACGCGCAGGGCGTCGCGTACGCCGCGAGCTCGGAGGGCATCCGCGCCACCATAGTCATGCCCACGTCGGCCTCGCCGGCAAAGGTCGCCGCGACTGCGGGGTACGGGGCCGACGTCGTGCTGCACGGGGCCAGCTATGACGAGGCGTGGGAGCGCGCGCGCGAGCTCGCCGCCGAGGGCGGGGCCACGGTGATACACGCCTTTGACGACGAGAAGGTCATCGCCGCGCAGGGCGTAATCGGCCTGGAGATACTGCGCGACCTGCCCGACGTCGAGGAGATATACGTGCCAGTCGGCGGCGGGGGCCTCGCCGCAGGGGTGCTGGTCGCCGTAAAGGAGACGCACCCCGGCGTGCGCGTCACCGGCGTCCAGTCCACGGCGTTCCCGTCGATGGTAGAGTCCGTCAGGCGCGGGGAGCGCGTGTCCGTGGGCGGCGGGCGGACCATAGCCGACGGCATATCAGTCAAGAGGCCCGGCGAGATGACGCTCGGCATAGTCTCGAGGCTCGCCGACGAGGTCGTCGCCGTCGACGACACGGCCCTCATACGCGCAATGTTCTACATGATGGAGCGCGCAAAGACCGTCGTCGAGCCTGCCGGCGTCGCCGGCCTCGCGCACCTGCTCGCCGCAAGGCCCGCGCGCGGCAAAAAGGCCGTCGCGGTCCTCGCCGGCGGCAACGTCGACATGTACCTCCTCGGCCAGATAGTCGACAAGGGCCTCGCCGCGACGGGGCGCCTCCTAAAGGTGTCCGTCGTCCTGCACGACAGGCCGGGCATGTTCCGCGACATCGTCAACGTGATAACGGCGGCCAACGCCAACATTGTCGAGGTGATCCACGACCGCCTCAGCTCGGGGATAAGCGCCGGCTCGGCGGGCGTCACGATGAGCCTCGAGACGCAGGGGCCGCAGAACACCGAGGACCTCCTCGCGCGCCTGCGCGCGCTGGACCTGCAGATCAGCGTGCTCTCCTGAGGCGCGCGTGCGCGCGCAGGCCGGACTTGCGCATCTTCTCGGACTCGCGCACGACGGACCGGTGCTGCTCGAGGCGGGCCGAGAGGCGCGGCGCCGCGCCGGCGCGCGCGCCCTGCGCGCCGGCCGCTATGGGGACGCCGACGACGGGTATCAGCGTGTGCGAGGCCATCATGCCCGGCAGGTGGGCCGCGCCGCCGGCGCCGGCGACGATCACGCGGATGCCCGCCCCCTCGGCGTGGCGCGCGTACTCGGCGAGGCGCGAGGGCGTCCTGTGGGCCGAGACGACCTGGTCCTCGTGGGCCACGCCGAACGAGTCAAGCGTGTCGGCGGCCGCGGCCATGACGGGGCCGTCCGAGGAGGAGCCCATGATTATGCCCACCAGCGGGGCCGCGCCGCGCGCCATGCGGCCGGCGCGCCGCGCGCGGGGGTTAATTACCCTATGCGCGCGCATGGCTTTTAATCCCTCACGCCGCGCGGCGCGCCCGCATGAGCGCAGTCGGGATCGTCGGCGGCGGGCAGCTCGGCATGATGCTCGCCGAGGCCGCCTCGAAAATGCGCGGGGCCGTCAGCGGCGTGACCGTCCTGGACCCCACGCCGGGGTGCCCCGCCACGTCGGCCGGCGCGGCTCAGATAGTGGCGCCCTATGACGACGCGCGCGCGACTGCGGAGCTCGCGCGCAGGTGCGACGTCATCACGTACGAGTTTGAGGGGGGCAACGCCGACGCGCTCGAGGCCGCCGCCGCCTCGGGCGAGGCCGCCGTCGAGCCCTCGCCGTCGACGCTGCGCACGATAAACGACAAGCTCGCGCAAAAGGACTTTTTGTCCTCGCGCGGCATACCCGTCCCGGACTATGCGCGCGTCGACGGGCCGGGCGACCTCGAGGGCGCGCTGCGGCGATTTGGCGGGAGGGGCGTCCTCAAGGCGCGGCGCGGCGGGTATGACGGAAAGGGCAACCTAGAGGTGGGCGGGGGCGCCGGCGCCCCCGCCCACCTCTAGGT
>RKSK01000007.1 GCA_007570915.1 Cenarchaeum sp. | reverse complement strand
GAGGAGATGCGCGCGCGCAAGGAGCGCGGCGCGGCCCCCTCCACCGGAATGCTGCCGATGTTCCTGGACGAGATCATGCCCCGGGAGATGGCCGACGCGAGGGTCGCCATCGTGGAGAGGCGCCTCGACGAGGCGCGGGCCAAGGTGCGCGTCGCGCCGGCCGCCTAGCCGGGGCACTCGCGGCGCCGGCGGCGCGCGGCCGCAGTCCCAATTTAATAGGGGCGCCGGCAGCGCCCTGGCGCATGGACCGCGACGAGACGCCCCCGCCCGCGGCGCCACGCGCCCCCCTGGAGATAGCAGTGACCAACTTTGGCCCGATCTCGAGGGGAAGGTTCAGGGTCGGGCCCATGACGATCTTTGTCGGCCCGAACAACTCGGGCAAGACGTACGCGGCGCTCCTTGCGCACTCGGTGCTGTCCTGCCTCTTTGCGGGCGCGGACCCGGGGAGCCTTGCGGCCCTGGTGCGCGAGCGCCTCAAGACCCCGGGGTTTAGGCGCCTCGTGTCAGACATGGGGTCACTGGCGGCCTCGGCCGCCTCCGCCGGCCCCGCAGGCGTGCGTATTCCGCCCGGCCTCTCCGGCCAGGCGTGCGATCTCCTGGCCTCCGGCCTCTTTGCGCGCGGGCTGGCCTCCGCGCTAGAGGGAAACTTTGGGGTCGGCCCCGGCAGCCTTGTGCGCGCGGGGGCCAGGTCGTCGAAAATCCGCATATCCGGGCGCATTGCCGCCAGCATCACGCTGAGCAGGGGCGGGCGTCTCACAGCGTCCCTCGAGCTCCCGGCAACGCAATACGGCATCGCAAGCCGCGCCGGCAAGATCGCCGTCTCCGAACTCAAAAACGGCGGCCGGCGGAAATTCTTCTGCCACGACCCTGCGGTCGACGGCCGCATTGACCGCACGCTTGGCGAGCTGGGCATGGAAGAAAACCGCGGCCTGTGGGCCACGGTGGCGCTTTACATGAAGATCGAGCAGCTGCACCTCTCGCGCCCGGGGTGCTCCTACTACCTCCCTGCCGGGCGCTCTGGCATACTGGCATCGCGCGGCATTCCGCGCCCGGACGACGGCGACGGCACGGGCAGCGGAGGGCGTGGCCCGAGCGCAAGGGCCACGGGCGCGCTGTCCGACGCCGTCGCGCTCTTTCACGGCGTTCCTGCGCAAGGGCGGCCACCCCCCAAAAACGGCAAGACTGTGGTGGCCGAGATGTTTGGCGGCAGCCTCATGCTGCCAAAGCCCGGCCGCGGCCCGCCCAAAATGGCGTACAGGCTCAACGGCACAGAGATCCCGCTAGGCCTCGCCCCGCCGGGAATAGCCGAAGCCGCCACATTCCAGCTCGTCCAGTCGGGAACCTCGAGCTCTGACGTCCTGGTGATTGAGGAGCCGGAGGCCCACCTGCATCCGGAAAGCCAGGTCAGGCTGGCAAAGCACCTGGCGCGCCTTGTCAAGGCCGGCACGCGTGTCATGGTAATCACGCACAGCGATTACCTTCTTGAGAGGCTCAGCCTGCTTTTAAAAATGAGCAGGCTCACCCCGGAGCAGCGGCAAAGGCTGGGATATGCCCCGGGCGACTTTCTCGAAAATGCCGACATGTCCCCGTACGCGTTCCATGCGCTCCCAAGGGGGGGACACGCGATACGCGAAATAGAGCACTCTGTGGCAGACGGCATACTGCAGGAGGAGTTTATGCGCGTCACAGAGCACATATATGGAGAAGATGCGGAAGTCGAGCGAATGGCTGCAATGTGATGTCCCTCTCCCTGATCTCACAAAGCTGGAAAAAGTTCGTGACTAGCCGCTGCAGGTCTGCCGGCTCTGCCTCGTGTGTGTTCTGCTCCGGTCCCGGCTCTGTTGTCCTTGACTTTGACAGGATCCTGGCGCACTATAGGCTGCCGGGAGTCGGCCCTGACTGCCTGGTGTTTGAAAAGGACGGAACGCTGCACGTTGGTGTTGTGGAGCTCAAGGGAAGGCGCTACCGGCTTGAGCATGCCATTGCGCAGCTTGAGGCAGGACAGGCCCTTGCCACCAAAATCCTGTCAGACCTTGGAGTCAAAAACTACAAGATTTACCTGATCATAGTGGCGCCTAGCCATCCGGGGTCGGCCCTCAAGGCTAGGCGCGCCAGGCAGCGCTCCACGCCGGCCAAACGCAGCGCGATCATAACGGCCAGGTGCGGGGACACGTTCTCCAAGGCTAGAAGGCCGCGCCTCGCGCGCTAGCTCCCACGCGATACGCCCTGGCCCGCGGGCGTCCCAGGGCAGCCCCCACCGCAGCCCGTGCGCCCCCGCCGCGCGCGCAGTCCCAATTTAATAGGCGCGGCGGCAGCGCCCTAGCGCATGGCCAACGACGGCAACCGCGCGCAGGGCGCCCCGCGCCCCCCTGGAGATAGGAGTGACCAACTTTGGCCCGATCTCTAGGGGAAGGTTCAGGTTCGGGCCCATGACGATCTTTGTCGGCCCGAACAACTCGGGCAAGACGTACGCGGCCCTCCTTGCGCACTCTGTGCTCTCCTGCCTCTCCGCGCGCGCAAGCCCCTGGAGCCTTGCGTCCCTGCTCGGCGGGCGCCTCAAGAGCCACGCGTTTAGGCGCCTCGTCTCGGAGATGGGCTCCCTGGCGCGCTCGGCCAGCTCTGGCCGCAAGCGCGTCCCTTCCGCCCTCTCCCGCCAGGTCTGCGGCCTGGTCGGCGCGCACTTTACGCGCGACCTGGCCTCCACAATGGAGGGCAACTTTGGGACCGGCCTGGCCAGCCTCGTGCGCGCGGGGTCGCGCTCGTCGCAGATCCGCATATCTGGCGGCATTGCCGCCAGCCTCACCCTGCGCAGGAACGGCTCGCTTGCGGGGAAACTCGAGCTCCCGGAGGAGCAATACAGCATCATGGGGGGCGCAGGCGACATCGCCGTCTATGTGCGCAAAAACGGCGGCAAGCCGCGGGACGTCTACTACCACGATGACACGGCCGACGGCCGCGTCAGGCACGCCCTTGACATGCTGGGGGCGCAGGAAAACCCAGGGCTAAGGGCCGTCGTGTCGCTCTGTGAAGATCGAGCAGCTCTTCCTCTCGCGCCCCACAAGCTCGTATTACCTGCCAGCAGGGCGCTCGGGAATACTCTCAACATACGACATGCTGCTCTCAAACATTGTCAGCAGCACAAAACACGGAGAGGGCGATCGTGACGCGAGGATCACGGGCACGATGTCGGACTTTGTGAAGTTTTTCCACAACGTCCCCGCGCAAAGGCCGCCCGACCCCAAAAACGGCAAGGGCGCGATCGGGGAGATGTTTGGCGGCCGCCTGGCGCTCTCAAGGCCGCGCTTTGCCCCGACGCAAACAACGTACAGGTTTGACGGCATGGAAATCCCGATCAGGCGCGCGTCATCGGGCATCGTGGAGACCGCCCCGTTCCAGCTCTTCCAGTCGGGCACCCCGCGAGCCGACGTGCTGGTGTTTGAGGAGCCAGAGGCGCACCTGCACCCCGCAAACCAGGCCAGGCTCGCAAAGCACATAGCGCGCCTCGTCAACGATGGCACGCATGCCATACTGGTGACGCACAGCGCGCATTTTCTTGAGCAACTATACCGACGTGCAAAAGTCCGCACCCTGTTCTATGGCCTTTTTACGCGCGTTTACGGGCTAAAACACCGCAAAACGCGGGGCGGACTTATGCACGCGGGTATAAGCCTGTTTTTAAAAATGTGCAGGCTCACTCCAGGGAAGAGGCAAAAGATGAAGTACGGCCCAAACGACTTTCTCAGAAACGATGACGTGTGCCCGTACGTGTTTAAGACTGACACAAAAGGGGGATACGCAATGCACAAAATAAAGCACTCCGTCGCCGACGGCATATCGCAAGACGAGTTTATTCATACCATTGAGTGCATGTACGAGGAAGACCTAGACTCCCGAGCAAAAGTCTTTGGAGGCTTTTGCCCCTTTTGGATCGCCAGCAGTTGCCTTTGGGGATGTGCGACTTTGCGCAAGCGCGCAAGCGCGCCGGGCCGCCGGCATGTCTCGCAGATCGCAGGCTTACGCCGGGGGCGCGCCCCGGCAGCGCCAGCGCGCCGGGCCGCGCCGCCCCCGGGG
>RKSK01000029.1 GCA_007570915.1 Cenarchaeum sp. | reverse complement strand
ACGTGGTGGACCCACTCCTTTTCGGCCTGCCGTATGCGCTTGCCGACGCTCTCGGACCGGTCGTCAATGTCGACGCGCACGCCGGCGGCGGCGAGCTCGCCGGCGACCTCGGCGGCCCGCGCGGCGTGCGAGTCCGAGACGGGCACTATGCGCGCCTGCGCCGGCGAGAGCCATAGCGGCAGCGACGGCTTTGAGCCGGCAGCCGAGTCGCGCGCGGCGTTCTCTAGCAGCGCGTACATGACTCGCTCGACGGCGCCCGTGGGCGAGTTGTGGAGGATTATCGGGTGTTTCATCGACCCGTCGGCGGCGGCGAACTCTATGCCATAGCGCTCGCCGTTCTCGACGTCGATCTGGTCCGTCGAGAGCGCCGACGCCTTGCCGGCGGCGTCGACATAGTTGAACTCCCACTTTAGCACAAAGTAGAAAAACCGCTCTCGCCACATCTCGACGAGG
Source organism: Cenarchaeum sp. (assembly GCA_007570915.1). Taxonomy (GTDB): domain Archaea; phylum Thermoproteota; class Nitrososphaeria; order Nitrososphaerales; family Nitrosopumilaceae; genus JAHRAL01. The sequence continues at coordinate 8,229 of RKSK01000029.1, read as the reverse complement.
ACCGGCCGGCCGTGGCGCCCGGCGAGGCGCGCGACGGCGCCGGCGTTGCCCTCGTAAAACTCGCGCGTCATGCGGACCGACATCTCATAGTCTCCAGGATCGAGGCCAATCTCGCCCATGACCGAGCGCGAGAGATCAAACCTCGACTCCAGCTCCGAGACCGCCTGGGCCATGTCCGCGCAGAACGCGTGGCAGTCTGGCATCGTGAACGCGCGCAGGCGGCGCAGGCCGACGAGCTCGCCGGACTGCTCGCGCCGAAAGCTGTACCGCGTGAGCTCGTAGAGGCGATAGGGCAGGTTGTGGTGGGAGAGCTGCGCCTGCGCGGCGATGAGGAACTGGCCAAAGCACGCCGCAAAGCGCAAAAAGAACCGCCTCCCCTCCGAGTCAATGTTGTACTGGCGCGCCGGAAAGCGGTCAAAGTAGCTCTTCATGCTTGGGTGCGCCGAGTCGTACATTATGGGCGTCTCGACCTCCGAGGCCCCGTACGCCCTGACGCGCTCGCCAACATGTCGCTCTATGAGAGACTTGACGAGGCGGCCGTTTGGCAGGAACCTCATGTTGCCCGAGTCCGACGCCGGCTCATAGTCGGCGATGCCCAGCCTCCTCATCAGCGAGACGTGGGCCGGCGCGTCGTCGGCGCGGCGCGTGCCGGACTCCTCGTGCGCGTACAGCCTGCGCAGGCCGGGGTGCTCCCCAAAGTCAAAGGACGCCGCGTCGTGCAGGCGCCCGTCGGGCGTGAGGACGTGCCACGTCGACTCGAGGCGCGACTCTGAGCCGAGGGCCGCGGGCTCGGGCTCCCCGCCCCCGCCGCCGCCCCCGCCGGGCCCGAACACTCGCAGGCTCTCGGCGAGCGGGTGGGCCTTTACGCGGACCGCGTACGACTTTGTCCAGCCAAAGGGCGCGTGGCTCACCTCGGCGGCGCGGACGCCGGCCTCGACGCGCCGCAGTATGTCAAGGGCCTCGCGCGGCGGCGCGAGCGACGCGCTGAGGTGCGCGTAGGGGTAGACGAGCACGCGCGGGCAGCCGATGCGCGCGGCGAGGGACGATATGTCCGCGGCGGCCCGCTCGGCCGTGCCCGCGTCGTCGCCGGCCTCGACTGCGACGAGCGCGGCCAGGACGTTCTCGAGGCGGGCCGTGCCGGCCCCGCCCTCCTCGGCGCACTCTATCTCTTTTCTCGTCGCCGTGTACTCGATGCTGTCGCAGTGGAGCTGCAGGACCCTCATGCGCCGGCGGCGCGGCGGCGCGCAATTGAATAAGTGTTTTGTGCCCCGCCGGCGGCCCGGCGGGGCGCGCTTGCTTATTATCTGGGCCCGGCGCGGCGCGCGGCGATGGCCACAGGGGCCGCGCGGCGCGCAATCCCCCGAATCTCCACGCGCGGCTCGTACGACCTGCGGACCGGCGCGGCGACGCGCAGGCAGTCGCGCTACACGCTCTGGCCGCCGCGCAGGTTCGAGTCCGTCGCCGGCGCGGCCCCCGAGATCGCCATAGTCGTCCACGGCATGAGGAACGGCCGCGCCGGCGCGGCCCAAAAGTTTGCCCTGGCGCAGAGGCGCCTGAGGGCCCTGGGGTACAGGCACCCCGTCGTCGGCTATACGTACGACGCCGACGTGCGCGGCGCGCACGCGGCGGCCACGGCGGCCCGCGCCGCGCGGACCGCCGAGGCCATCGCCGTGCGCAACGGGGCACGCCTGGCGGCGTTCATCGCCGACCGCGCCGCGGCGCGCCCGCGCGCCAGGGTCCGCCTCCTGGGCCACTCGCTGGGCTCCCTCGTCATCGACGGCGCGCTGCGCTCCCTGGACGCGCGCGGCATGCGCGGCGCCGTCGAGAGCGTCCACCTCTTTGGGGCCTCGCTGGAGGAGGCCCGCGCGGCGTCAGGCCCGTCGCGCCGCGCCGCCGCGCGCGTCGTGCGCCGGCGCGTCGTCAACTGCTGCTGCGCGACAGACGAGGTCCTGCGCGCCGCCGCGGCCGCCGGCGAGGTCAGGGCGCCCATAGGCCTCGCGGGCATCCGCGCGTCGCGCCGGCCCGCGCGCTACTCGCAGAGGCCCCTGCGGGCCAGAAACCACCGCTTTGCGAGCTATCTCGCCGCGCTGCGCTCGTTCCCCTAGAACCACCTGTCGAGGTTTTGCGACTGCCTCTCGCGCGCCCTGCGCAGGCGCGCAAGCGACGAGGCTATCCTCTCCCCTGAAAAGCTGCGCTCGCCGGCAAGGTATGACGCTATGGCGCGCTCGTCGACCTCGCCGGCCTCCAGGTCCGGGACCTCGCCGCCGGGCTCGGCGAGGAATATCTTGCGTATCGCCGCATAGTCTATCCCGGCGAGCTCGCCGGCTATGCTCGGTATGTCCTCGAGGCGCCCGTGCTCCCTGATCAGCCTTATCGCCGTCTTGGGGCCCACGCGCGAGAACCCGTCGGGGTTAAAGTCCGTCCCGACGAGTATGCCGACGTCCACGAGCTGCTCGCGCGATATGCCGAGCTCGTCTAGCGTCCTCTGCGAGTTGATCACCTCTATCTCGACGTCGACGTACGTGTTGCGGTTTGGCAGCTTGCGCCTGCCGCTGATGCTAAAGTTGCGCACGAGGCGCGTCGCGCCAAAGAGTATAGAGTCATAGTCCTGGCTTGCCGCCGCGTGCGCCTTGCCGGCCCTCGTGAGGTGCGCGGCGTACGCCTCTCCCTCTGACGGCGCGTCCACGCACGGTATGCCAAACATCCCAAGCAGCCTTTTTGCGTCGGCGACCATCTCGTCGCGCATCGCCGTCGTCTGCTGCGCGTACTTTTTTGCGGCGTCCATGTCGCCCTTGCGCACGGCCTGCTCGTACTTGACTGTCGCGTCCCTCTTTGCGCTGCGCCTCCTCTCTATCTCGGCGGCCTTGAGCGTGGGGGGCCTGCCGTCAAAGACGTACACGGGCCTCACGCCGCTGGAGAGGAACTTGATGTTGCGGTAAAAGAGGCCCGAGAGGTGGCTCGTCGGGCGGCCCCTCGAGTCGGCCAGCGGCGCGCCGTCGGCCCCGCGTATGGACGACATGAACTGGTACATCGCGTTGTACGCGTCGATCGCCACGACCCTGGACATGAACGCCTCGATGCTCGACTTTTCCCGCATGACCAGGGGCTTTAGGTCAAGGCCCATTGGCCCCGCGGCCGCGGGGGCGCCTTAATTTGTGTATGCCGCCCGCGCGCGGGCGCGCCGCGCGGGCAGGCCTACAGCGAGCCGCCAGAGTCGAGGACCGCGGCGAGAAAGAGTATGGCCACGGACATTATGACCATGGCCTCGCCGAGCACGATTATCCTCCTGCGCAGCGAGGCGAGCTCCGCGCCGGAGAGGAGGCCGCCCCTTATGCGCGCCTCGACGGAGCCGCGCACGACCCAGACGTGGGCCGCAAACGTGCCGGCGAGCGCGGCGACGAGGGCCGCCTTGGCGGCAAGCCACATTCCGTAGGACGACGCGGCGAGGAGGTCGGGCCGCGCGAGAAGCGGGCCGGACATGTGGACCCCCGTGGCGACGAGCAGCGCGAGGGCCGGTATGGCCGCCCAGTTAAAGCGCCTCCCGACGAGGACCATGAGCGCGATGCGCTCGCCTGGCGCCATGCCCGACCGCTTGAGGACCGGGGCCAGTATCGCGCCAAGAAAGAGGCTCCCGCCCACCCACACGGCCGACGCCGTCAGGTGGGCCCACGTCAGCAGCGCCTGCTCTAGCGACATTTGCGCGGCGCGGCGCGGGCCTGGCAATATTAGGCATTGGGGCCCCGCGGGCCGCGGGGGCCGCGGGCTGGGGGCGCGGCGCGCCCGCCCTACTCGACGAGTATGGCCGGCTTGAAGGGCCGCGCCGAGGCGGCCTTGGGCCCGGAGCCCTCGCCGGCCCCGAGCACGACGAGCTCGGCGCCGAGCTCGTGGGCGACCAGGGGCGCCAGGCCGGAGCGGTAGGCGGCCGCCTCGTCGAGCTGCCCGGCGAGGCGCAGGCGCCTCTCGCGCGGCGTCGCCGAGAGAATGTCGGCAAGCGACCTCTTCACAAAGGCCGCGTCGCGCCGCGCCTCGGCGGCGCCTGCGTCCCCGCCGAGCGCGCGCATCATGGATCCAATGTCGGCCGCGCCGCCCTCGGCGGCCCCGAGCATGACGGCGTGCGCGCGGGCCTTTTCGGCGCCTGCGACATGCAGCGTTATCCTCGTGGCGCCGATCTTCGCCGAGCGCAGTATCCTCTGTATGTCGGCCATCGCCGAGGCGACGGCCGACTCGGAGAGCAGCAGCTCGGCGTCGTCCTCTCGCGGGGACGACTCTGGCCACGGCGAGGACGAGGCCGCGCCGCCGAGGCCGAGGGACTCCCACATCTCGTCGGCCGCGTGCGGCGCGAACGGCGAGAGGAGCGCGGCCCTGGCCGCCCACGCCTCGCGCAGCGCGCCGCCCCCCCCGCCGGACGGCGCGGCGCGGCGCGCGTGCCAGGCGAGGTCGGCGTCGAGGCCCGCCATGACGTGGCGCACTGCCTCGCGCAGGCGCATCCTCTCTATGAGCGAGGAGACCGTGCCGGCCGTCTCGCGCATGCGGGCCCCGAGCCACTCGTCGGCCGGCGAGTCGCCGCCGGGGCCGGCGCCCGCGAGGCGCGCGCACTCGGAGACCATCGACTCGAGCTGGCGCGAGGAGGACCGCACCAGGTCGAGCTTAAAGTCCGCGTCCTGCAGGAGCTCGGCCGACGAGATTATCGCCAGGCGTATGGGGTCGGCCCCGTGCTCGCGCACGGCCTGCCGCAGCGGTATGATGTTGCTCATGGACTTTGACATCTTTTTGCCCTCCATGAGGACCGACCCGTTGACGACGATCTGGCGCGGCCAGTGCCTCTCGGGAAAGACGAGCGCGTGGTTGAAGACGAAAAACGACAGGTGGTTTGGGACGAGGTCGCGCCCCGAGTGGCGCGAGTCGACGGGGTAAAAGTACTCAAACTCGGCGCGCGCCGCGGCGACTGCGCCCTCGTCGGCCCCGCACGAGGCCGCCGCCTCGCGCGCGGTCCCCCTGCCCAGGAACACGTGGTCAAAGAACGCGTCGTTGAGCGCGCCGGGGTCGAGGCGCCCGGCGTTGACGAGGCGCGAGACGATATAGTAGGCCATGTATATGACCGAGTCCGACAGGCTCTCGACCGTCCAGCCCTCGTCCCACGGAAGGCTCGTCCCCAGGCCGCTCTGGCGCGCGCACGCGCGCTCGCGCAGCCAGCCAAACACGTGCTCAAACTCTGGCCTCATCTCCGGCGGGACCACCTCGACGAGCCCCAGCGCGCGGCGCGCCAGGGCCTTCCACTCTTCACTAGAGTAGTCCAGGAACCACTGGTCCGTGAGGACGTGCACGACGCACCCCGTCCCGCAGCGGCAGAATATCGGCGCGTTTGAGAACTCGTACATTGCCGCCGGCGGGCCGCCCTGGACGCCTGCGAGCCACCGCGCGGCGGCCTCCTTTGCCTCGCGCGCGCCCATGCCGGCCAGGCCCCCCGTGTTGGGCAGCATCCTCCCGCCATAGTACTCGTCGGCGTAGAGCTTTTTCGTGAGGGCCTCCAGGCGCCCGTCGCCCTGCGAGGCGACGCCGGCGCGCGAGACGAGGCCCGCCGCCGGGTTCTCGCCGTGGCCGTCCGTCTCTATTATGCGGATCGCCCCTATGGACCGCGCGATCCCGCCGGCCTCGCCGCCGGCCCGCCGCAGGTCCTCTAGCGCCGCGTGGTCGTAGGGCGCATGCGCCGGCACGGACATGACCGCGCCGGTCCCCACGCCGGCGCGCACAAACGTCGCCGGCAGGACGCGCACGTCGCGGTCCACGCCGGGCACCCTCACTGACCGGCCCACGAGGTCGGACCCGCGGACCGACGTGCCCGTCGACGCCACGGGGCCGGCGTCAAGGTGCTCCAGCTTTGCAATGCACTCGGGGCTCACGAGCCACTCGGCGCCGGCGACGCGCACGCGCGCGTACTCCATCTCGGGGTTTACCCACGCGTTGGTCACGCCGTGGACCGTCTCCGGGCGCATCGTGGCAGCCGGCAGGACCGTCCCGTCGTCGAGGGCCATGCGCACGATCGTGTACTCTACAAAGTCCGGCTCGACGTCGCCGCGCGTGTCGTGCTGCGAGACGGGGTTGGAGTCGCGCGGGCACCACCCCACGGGGTGCGAGCCCTGCACGATGACGCCGCGCTCGCGCAGCAGCCTCACCTGCCAGGCGATGAACTTTTGGTACCCCGGGTCGATCGTCGTGAACTCGCCGGACCAGTCTATCGAGTAGCCCATCTCGACCATGCCCGACCTTATCTCCTCGTGGAAATAGCGCGCAATCCTGACGGGGTCGGCAAACTCTGGTATGCGCTCGCGCGGCACGCCGTACAGGCCCGTGAGGGCCGAGATTAGCCCCTCGTCGCCGGACTCTATGCGCTCGGCCATGCCGAGTATCGGCGTGCCCGTGTAGTGGAACGCCATCGGGAACAGGACGTTCCTGCCGCGCATCCGCTCAAAGCGCGCGTGCACGTCGGCTAGCGTGTACGTGCGCCCGTGGCCGATGTGCTGCGGCGAGTTTGGGTAGGGGTAGGCGACGGTGATAAAGCGCTTTTCGCGCGAGGCGTCAGGGCGCGCGTCCCACGCGCCGCGCCAGCGCTCGCGCCACTTTGACTCTATCGCCCCCCAGTCCATGCGATCACGCCGTCGCCGAGGCCATCGCCTCTGCCCTCCTTATGGCCTCCTGCGCGCGCGACGCGTCGGCCCCGCCGCCCTGCCCAAAGCGCGCGGTCCCGCCGCCCGAGCCGCCCATGGCCGCCGACGCCTCCCTTGCGAGGTCGCCGGCCCCGAGCAGGCCCGAGGCCTCGGGGCCCGAGTAGGCCACGACGCGCTCGCGGTCCCCGTCGCGTATCAGCGCAAGGTAGACGAGGCGCGGGTCCGCCTTGACTGCGGCCTCGCCGACGGCGATGTGGTAGTCGGCGTCAAGGTCCCCGTCGACTATGGTGTATATGCGGACGCGGCCCAGCTCGCGCGCCGCCTTGGCGGCCGCGGCGGCGGCCGCGGGGCCCGACCTCCTTGTCAGCGCGCGCAGGCGGCCCCTTGCGGCCTCGCCGGAGGCGATGCGCCGCTCGAGGGACTCTGGTATCTTTTGCCTGTCGGCGCCGATCTTGCCTGCGACCAGGGAGAGCGTGCGCTCGCCGTCCTGCACGTGCTCGAGGGCCGCAGCGCCGGCCTTGAAGACCAGCCTCACCACGCCGTCTTGCACGCGCTCGGACTGGACCACCTTGAGGAGGCCGATCTCGCCGGTCCGGCGCACGTGCGTCCCGCCGCACGCCTCGACGTCAAAGTCGCCCACGCTCACTATGCGGACCGCGTCGACGGGCACGACGCCGCCCTGGTATATGCGAAACCCATAGCGCGACTCGGCCTCCTCGCGCGCGTGCTCGCGTATCGACACCTCGAGGTTGCGCCTGACGACCGAGTTTGCGACCGACTCGATCTCGGAGACCTCCTCGGGCGTGAGGGCCGAGTGGTGCGTGATGTCAAGGCGCGCGTGCGTGTCGTCCTTGAAGGCCGAGTGCTGCCAGACCCACGAGCCCAGGACGCTCCTTGCCGACGAGTTTAGTATGTGCGTTGACGTGTGGTGGGCAGTCACGGCGAGGCGCCTCGCCGCGTCCACGGCGCACCTGACCGTCTCGCCGGCTCGCGGGAGGCCCCCCGCGACGGCGTGCGCGATGACGCCTGCGTGCGAGGTGACGTCGGTCACGCGAGCGTCCCCGATCGTGCCGTGGTCGGGCTCCTGGCCGCCGCTGCGCGCATAGAACGACGTGCGGTCCAGGACGACGGTGCCGCCGCCGGCGTAGAGCACGCGCGCGTCGAACTCGCGCGGGTCGTCGCCGTGGTAGAGGGCCTCGGTCCGCGGCAGGCCTTCGAGGCCCGGCGGCGCGGGGGCCTCCTCGGCCCTGGGCGACTGGTGGAGCTCCGAGAGGCGCTCGTAGAACTCGCCGGGTATCTCGCGGATGGCCCCGAGCTCCCTGAGATAGTCCGGCGGCACGCCGTCGGACTCGTAGAGCGTGATGAGCTCGGCCACGTCCGGCTCGGCCCCCCTTGCCTTGAGGCGCGAGGCTATCGACTCCATTCGCGAGCGCAGGCCGGAGTAGCGCCGCGCCTCGAGGCCGACGATCTCGCGTATCTCGCCGGCGGCCTCGGCGAGCTCGGGGTAGGTCCCGCGCAGGTAGCCGACGTGGAGGCCCACGAGCTCGTCGAGGTCGTGGCCCGC
>RKSK01000072.1 GCA_007570915.1 Cenarchaeum sp. | reverse complement strand
GCCGCGTCAGTCGTGTATAAGAGCGCGGGGGGGGCCCGGGGCGCTGCGCCTACAGGAAAATCTGCTCTAGGCTCGCCATCTGGCTCCGGATGCCGTCAGAGACGTCTGGCTCGTTGCGCCTCATGCTCACGTACAGGTGGTAAAGGGACTCCTGGTGGTCCATAAGGTGTCGCATGTTTCCGGAGGACAGGAGCCCGCTGTACACGCCGTCTACTATTGACGGCCTTTCCCGTATGCCCTCTTGTATGTACGAGTCGATCTCGTCGGCGTTTGCCTTGAGCTCGCTGTGAAGCAGCTTGCCATGCTTTCGCGCATTTCTTTGTTGTCGCTCCTGGTCTTGACTCGGTTGTACGCCAAGAGCACAAAAAACGACAGGAGGCCTCCAAACAGGGCTCCCAGCAGGATGCCCAAGAGGCCGAAGGCCGGGCCCGCGGCGGTCATCGGTACTGCCGCATCACAAAGCTCAGTATCTCGTTTCTTTTGGGGTCGGACTCAAGCTGGGCTATGCGGTCAGGGCTGTGCGTGAACGGGGGTGGGCTGTTCGCCTCCAGGGCCTGGCCGTTGTCGTAGAGATCCTTTAGGGTCACCGCCATCGCGGCGTCGCCGTACCGCTGCTTGCCGATCATCGAGTCCCTGATCTGGTCTATGGACGCCGGGGCCGCCGTGACGCGATAGCCGGCCTCCGCGGGCCCGCCTGGGGGCCCGCCGGGGCCGTGGGCTCCCTCCCTGCCCGGAATGAGCGAGCGCGCCAAGAGGGCGTCCCACATCCCCTCGCACATGCCCAGGAGCTCTGCGCGCCGGTCCTCGCCCCCGGGCATCTTGGCCACCACGCGCTCAAAGACGCCCTCCTTTGGGATCTTGGCGTCCTGCGCGAGGAGGTGTATGGACGCGGCAATCTCCAGCCTGTCCAGGTCGTCGCTGCTCTTCATTATGGAGCCGACAAACTCCACGCAGCGGTCAAACCTCTCTTGCACGTCCCTGCTGAGGAACCTGGCCTCGGCGCCGTCGGGTATGCGCCCAACAATCTGCTCCAGCTCGAACCCCGACCGCGCGAGGCTTGTGCAGTACGGCCCGCGCAGGTACCACGAATAGTCATACCCGAGGTACACCCCAAAGGCCTCCACCAGGTAGATCAGCTTTTGCAGGCGCAGGCGGTCGCTAAACCCTGCCATCGTGAAGGCCGAGTTGGGTATGGACTTGAGCACGTACCCCAGTATTACCGCGCTCGGCCCTATGATCACGGGGGGCACCCCCGCAGGGCAGGAGGCGCGCAGGAATACGGTGGCCGTGCGGCGCGCGAGGCCAGCATGCGAGAGCGCAGACGCGGCCGCTATTTAGCCCTTTGCTGGGATCCGGCCGAGCGCGCCCACACACCCCGAACCACGCTTCCCAAATGTGGGTGCGCGCGCGCCCCCTGGGGGGCGGCTTGCGCGGCGGCCTCCGCCACGCCTGCTTGCTGGGTTCGCCACAAGCCTCCGGCACCCTGGGTGTCCTGGGCGCCGCCCGCGGGACACTCCGGCTGTCCGCGCGCGCCCTCCCGCCCGGGCGCATTGCCGTCCACGCGTTGTGCGCCAGGGGCAACGGCACGAAGCAAAAGATCCTCGCGCGCCCGCCGCGGCCCGGAGTTTGGATCCTTGCCTGATTGCCGCCTCGTGGCCGAACCCGGTTCCCCGCCTGCGCGGGCACGGCGACCCTGCGCCAAACAACGGGTCGCTGGCCGCAAACGCGACATGCGCCCCCTCGGGCTCTCGCCCCATGGGCCCGCGCCCCTTCGCGACGATCATCGCGTGCGGCGCCACCCTCCCGCGCCCGCCGGGGATCCGCGGCGCCCGGGCGCGCCGCCGCCGCTGCGCCGCAAAGGCATTTAACGCGGCGGTTCTTGCGCGCGCGCGTTGGCGCTCGAGGCGGCAAAAACGTCGATCGCAGAGATTGCAGGGGAGCTAGAGGCCGAGCGCGAGGGGCGCGAGCGCCTCATCAAGGGCTCGCGCGACGTCATCGCGCTCTGCTCGCGGGCCATAGTCACGGTCCACGCCGGCCGGGTCGAGGAGGCCTCGGGGCTCGCGGCCAGGGCCGGCGAGACGCTAGCCGGCCTGCGCGCAGGCGCGCCGGCCCGCATGCGGCAGCACGTGGCGATCGCCGAGCAGGAGCTCGTCGAGGCCCTCGCGCTGATCGCCATAGTGTCGGGCAGGGACGTGCCCACCGCCGAGTCGATCCCCGCAGGCGGCGCGCCGTACGTACTGGGCCTCCTCGACTGCATCGGCGAGCTCAAGCGGCAGGTCCTTGACCGCATACGCGCCGGCGAGGCCGAGGAGGCCGAGCGCCTCTTTGAGGTCATGGGCGACCTGTACGAGATGCTCTACCCCATGGCCGCCTACGACAAGGTCGTCAAGGAGGCCAGGCGCAAGCTCGACGTCAACAGGGAGCTCATCGAGCGCGCGCGCCTGGCCGTCACGGAGGCCCTGGCCAGGGCCCGCCTCGAGCGCAGGCTCGACGGGGCGCGCGTCGCCGGATAGTTGGTGCGGGCGATGGGATTCGAACCCACGAACTCCTGAGAGACTAACCCCTCAAGCTAGCACCGTTGGCCAGGCTTGGCTACACCCGCGCGGCGCCCCCCATGGAGGGTTTTTATAATCCTTGGCGCGCCGCGCGCGCGTGCTGGTGCCCGTGAGGTGCTTTACGTGCGGAAACGTCATATCCGACAGGTACGGCGAGTTCCAGGAGGCCATAAAGAGGGGCGACGACCCCGCCGCGGCCCTCGACGCGCTGGGCATGAAGAGGTACTGCTGCAGGAGGATGCTCCTCACGACCGTCGAGACGATCAGGCAGATTATACCGTTCCGCGAGGCCGTCCACCGGCGCAACCTCGAGATCAAGTCCGAGCTAGAGTAGCTTGCCGGCGATAACCTCGGTCGCCGGGCGTGTCGTGTACAACAGCCGCGGGTCCGAGGCAGTCGAGGTTGACATTGCCGTGGAAGGCGGGTTTCGCGGGCGCGCGTGCGCGCCGTCTGGCGCCAGCGTCGGCGCCGCCGAGGCCGTGTCTCTGCCGCAGGGGGGCGCCGCCGAGGCCATAAGGCTGCTGCGCGAGGGGGCCGGCAGGATCGAGGGGGCCGACGCCGGCGACGTCGAGGCGGTCCACTCGGCGCTGCGAAGCCTTGACGGCACGCCAAACTGGTCCACGGTCGGCGGCTCTGTCGCGTACGCCGTGAGCGTCGCGGCCGCCGAGGCCGGCGCCGGCGCGCAGGGCGTGGGCCTGTACGAGTCGCTCGGCGGGGCCGACGGCGCGAGGTTTCCGTACCCGCTCGGCAACGTGCTCGGCGGCGGCGCGCATGCGGGCGCCGGCACGCCGGACATACAGGAGGTACTCGTGTGCCCCGTCGGCGCGGCATCCGTCGACGGGGCCGTTGCCGCAAACGTTGCGGTCCACGCCGAGCTTGGGCGCGTCCTGCGCGAGCGCGACACGGGGTTTACCGGCGGCCGCAGCGACGAGGGCGGGTGGGCGCCGAGGATCGGCAATGAGGAGGCACTCGAGGCCGCCGCGCGCGCATGCGAGAGGCTTGGCCACACGCTGGGCCGCGAGGTCGCCCTCGGCGTCGACTTTGCGTCAAGCACGCAGTGGGACGCCGCGCGCGGCGCGTACGTGTACGGGCGATCCGGCGACGTGCGCACGCCCGGCGAGCAGGCCGACTTTGCGGCGTCGCTCATAGAAAAGTACCGCCTCGTGTACGCCGAGGACGCCGTCCACGAGGACGCCTTTGAGGAGATGGCGGGCCTCACGGCGAGGTTTCCCGGCACGCTCGTCACCGGCGACGACCTCACGGCGACCAGCGCCAAGAGGGCCCGCCGCGCCGCGCAGTCCCGGTCGTGCAGCGGCGCGATATTGAAGGTGAACCAGGCCGGCACGCTGCGCGACGCGCTGGCCTTTGCGCGAGAGGCCTCGCGGGCCGGAATCGCCCTCGTGACGTCCCACAGGTCCGGCGAGTCCGTCGACTCGCACATATCGCACATCGCCGTGGCGACGCGCTCGGCCATGCTCAAGACGGGCGTCCTGGGCGGCGAGAGGGTGGCAAAGCTCAACGAGCTCCTGCGCATGTCGGGGCAGGGTATAATACAGGGCATGGCGGACCTCGGCGCGTTGCGATGAGCGAGCAGGCCATGGCACAGGGGATCGGGGCCAAGATGGAGGCCGCCGGCGCGCGCGTGGGCACGCCGGTCTGCACCAAGTTCATGGCGCGCTACGTGGGAGCCGAGACGGCCGGCGGGACGTACTATTTTGACCTCGGCCTCACGATTGGCCGCCTGCGCACGGCGGGCCGCATGATAGCCAGGACGGGGACCGACGGCCTCATCGTCTGCTCGGCGCGCGAGCACACGCGGACCCCCGTCGAGAGGTTCTGCGAGCTCACGGGGGCAAAAAAGATACTCGGCAGGTTCATGCCCGGCACGCTCACAAACCCGTCGCTGCCGCACTATATCGAGCCGAGGCTGGTCCTCGTCTCAGACCCGTCAGTCGACTCGCAGGCCATAGTCGAGGCGACCAACGCGGGGATCCCCGTCATCGGGATGGCAAACACGGACAACGTCACGTCGATGCTCGACGTCGTCATACCGACAAACAACAGGGGCCGCAAGTCGCTCGCGGCTGCGTACTGGATGCTCGCGCGCGAGGTTCTCGTCACGCGCGGCGACATTGACGAGGCCGGCGCCGGCGAGGACAACCGCCACTCGATGGACCTGGACATCGAGGACTTTGAGGACAAGATGTCAATAGACGAGGCCGTCGAAGAGGGCAACGAAGGGGAAGAATGAGGCCGCGTGTGCCGGCGGCCGCCGGCACGTTCTACCCGCGCGGCGCCGACGAGCTCGCCGGCGCGATACGCGCGGCAATGTCGCGCGACGCGCGCGCGCCAAACCATGTCGCCTCGCGCTGCGCGATATGCCCGCACGCTGGGTACGAGTACTCGGCGCATGTCGCGTGCCACTCGATTCGCGCAATCGCCGAGTCCGGCGCGCGCGGCCCCGTGATAGTCATAGGCCCCGAGCATGCGGGCGCGCGGGCAGGCGCGACGGTCTCCACCGCCCCGTCGTGGTCGACGCCGCTCGGCGAGGCGATAGTAGACCAGGATGCCGCGCGCGAGCTCGCCGCGGCCGGCGGGCCGCTGTCGGCCGGCGAGGCGGCGCACGCCGGCGAGCACAGCGTAGAGGTGCAGGTCCCGCTCCTGCAGGACGCACTCGGCGACGGCCTGCGCATAGTGCCGGTCACAATGTCCGACCAGGACGCGCAGACGGCGCTGGCCGTGGGCCGCGCCGCCGCGGCGGTCGCGTCCTCGCGCGACGGCGCCATAGTGGCCTCCTCCGACCTAACGCACTATGAGCCAGAGGCCGCCGCGGCCAAAAAGGACTCGGCCCTGCTGGAGCGCGTCCTTGCCCTCGACGCGCCTGGCATGTACGGCACGCTGGCCTCTATGCGCGTCAGCGCCTGCGGCTATGGGGCGATCGCCGCGGCGATCGCCGCGGCGCGGCCCATGGGGGCCTCGGCGGGCCGCCTCCTGCGCTACGCCACTAGCGCCGAGGCCGGCGGGCCGCGCGACTCGGTCGTGGGGTACGCCTCGGTGGTGTTTGCTTGAGGGCCGCGTCAGCGCCGGGCAAGGCCATACTGCTCGGCGAGCACTTTGTCGTGCACGGGACGGGGGCCATCCTGTGCGCGATCGGCAGGCGCGTGCGCGTCACGTGCTCGCCCCTCGGAGGCGGCGCGGTCCGCGTGCGCTCGGCGTACGGCGACGGGGTGGCCGCCGCCTCGGAGGCGATCTCCTCGGTCCCGGCGCACCACCGGCCGGTGGTGCAGGTGGCCAGGGAGGCAGGCGGGGGCCTTGACGTCTCCGTAGAGTCCGACGTCCCCGCCGGCGTCGGCCTCGGGTCGTCCTCGGCGTGCTGCGTGGCCGCCGCCGGCGCAATCCTCGGGGGCGCGGCGCCGGGAGCGCCGGCGGCGATCGCCGCGGCCCTGAGGGCCGAGAGGACAGTCTTTGCGGCCGCCTCCGGCGCGGACACGGCCGCGTGCGCCGCCGGCGGCGTAATCTCCTTTTCGGGCGGGTCGCACGAGGCCTGCGAGGCCCCCGCGCGGGCCTCGCTCGTCGTCGCCAGCACGGGGCGGGCCCACACGACTGCGGACGTCGTCGCCTCCGTGCGCAGGAGGGCAGAGTCTGACGCGGCGGCCTTTGGCGCGCTGCGCGAGCGCGTAGCCGGCCTGGTCGGCGACGCGCGCGCGGCCCTGCGCTCCGGCGACCTCGTCGCCCTCGGGAGGCACATGGCAGAGAACCAGGAGTGCCTGGCGCGCATCGGCGTCTCGGACGCGGGCATTGACAGGCTGGTCCGCGCCGCGTCTGCGCCCAGCTATGGCGCAAAGCTCACCGGCGCCGGCCGCGGCGGGTGCGTCATTGCGCTCGTTGACGAGTCAAACTCCGCGAGGACGCTAGACGCGGTCCGCGGCGCCGGCGCCGAGGCGTTCGAGTCCGTGATGGGCGCGCGCGGCCTCGGCGCGTGATCCGCGCTATTGCAGGAGCGCCCCTGCGATGGCCTCGGCGGCGTCGTCCCCCCGCACGGCGCGGACGCCCACCTGGACGACAACATCGCCCCCGCCGCCGGGCATTCCGCCCAGCTCCGCGCGCCCCCGCACAATGCCCTGCTTGTCGAGCCTGACGTGGAGGGACCCGCCGCGGATCCTGCGCCGCACGTCGGCGACGGCGGCCTCGCGCGACGGCCACGCAAGCGCGCCGCGGACGGCGCGCAGCGCGGCCGCGGCCCCGGCGCCCGTGACCGTCGCCGATACCGTGACAATCCTGTTTCCAAAGTGGCCCCTCGTCGCGAGCCTGCCGGCCGCACCGGCGTCCACGCCGAGCATCTCCGCTAGCGCGCCGAGCACGCGCTCCTCGCTCTCTGTCGCGTGCACTATGGCGCTGACCGAGACCCTTGCGCCGGCGCCGCGCATCAGGCCTTTAGGAGCGTAATCTGCTCCTCGGCGGTCTTGATGAGCTTGACCTTTTCGAGGCCGACGTGCCTCACGCGCACGATCCTCTTCACGCCGGCCATTATCTCCGAGTTTATCGCGTTATAGCACGTCGCCTGCACAAACTGGTCTATTGTCATCTCGGGTATCTTTTTGCCGATAATGTCGCGGACCACTAGGCGCAGCGCGTGCTTTTTTGACGAGTTTAGCTGGTGCTGCGTGAGCACGATGACCTTTATGCGGAAGGTGTGGCCGTCCTTTGTCGCCACGTCGGTGATAAAGTTGACCTTTGAGGAGCCCCTCCTCACGAGGCTGCGCAGGAACTCCTTTGCGTACTCGTAGCCGCGAAATATCGTCCTGGCCTCCTCGCCGTCGACCTCGACGATCTTAAAGTAGAGCTTGTACTGGTGCTGCGAGGCGTCGCCTTTGAGTATGTCATAGAGCGTCGTCTCGACGACCCTGCCGCCGAGGCTTCCCTCGTCGGTTATGGGCACGTACGCGACGGGCTCGTTGCCAAACGAGTCCGGCGTGCGCACGGTGACCCACTTTTTCTCGCGCCACCGGTCCTTTACCCTGCCCTTCTTGCGAGCCAACGGCGAAGGGCGCCCCGCGTCCATGATATAAAGGGATGGGCGGCGGGGCGCCCCGCGGCGCGGCTTTGCCCGGAACGGGCCTGCCCGCCTGCCACAGGGGCCTCGGCGCGGGGGCTCGCGGGCCGCCGGGGGCGCGCCGCCGGGGCCTGCCGGGCGCGCCACGGCCCCGCCCCGCGCGAGGGGGCGGCCCGCCCGGCGGCTCCCGCCGCGTGCGTTTTAATATGCGCCGCGCGGGCCGCGCGGCATGGACGCCGGCGACGAGCGCATGAGGGAGATACTCGAGCTGAAGGAGCACCTCGCCAAAAAGGCCGAGGAGCACGAGGTCGAGCTAGAGTACATACGGCGGACCATTGCCGTACTCGACTCGATGCTCAAAAAGTCGAGCTTTGCGCGGGCCTCAGAGCTAAAGCGCGCCGCGCCGGGGGACGCCGCCGCGCCGAGCCAGGAGGGCGACGCCGGGGAGGACGTGGACGGGGCGGCCTTGGGGGGCGGCCGGGCGGAAGGCGGCGCGACGCCGATAATTGCCGGCGAGGCGACTGTCGCGCACGCCACGGTCACGGCCGGCGAGGTCAGGATCCGCGTCGCCGACGGCGTCCGCCTCACGGCGGACACGCCCCCGTGGAGGGCGTTCTTTCTTGAGAAGATAGTCGGGGGAATGAGGAAAAAGGACGAGGCGCGCGCGGCCGCCGGCGAGCTTGACGCCGCGTCGGCGATAGCGTGCGACGTCAGCGAGGACGGCGGGGCGATCCGCGAGATTGTGGTCAGGAACTACCGCGACGGCGAGAGGGCAGAGGAGATCGTCGGCTCGGTCTCGTGGACCATTGCGCGGATGGTGGAAAACTCCGAAGGCTGAGGCAATGGACACTATAGCCGTGCTGGACTTTGGCTCCCAGTACGCGCACCTGCTATGCAGGAGGATACGGTCGCTCTCTGTCCGCGCCGAGCTCGTGGCCCACGACACCCGCGCAGACGAGCTAAAGCGGAGGGGCGTGCGCGGGATCGTGCTCTCCGGCGGGCCGGCGAGCGTGTACGAAGAGGGCGCGCCGCGCCCCGACCCCGGCGTCTTTACGCTGGGCGTGCCGGTCCTTGGCATATGCTA
>RKSK01000111.1 GCA_007570915.1 Cenarchaeum sp. | reverse complement strand
CAAAAAACACCCTAGTTATATAGGAGATCGACGCATAGTTGTCCAACAATGGCACAAATGCCGGCACTGATCCCAAAGGAGGTCGAGATCCAGAGACTCAAGAAGATCTGGCTCATCGTCATCGCCATGGGATCCACCGCAGCATCTGTCGAAGTGGACAACTTTGTAGACGGGTCACTGCACCAGACGTCGATTAGGGACAGCGCGTTCACGCCTGCCCACTGGTGGCTCTACTCGCACTTTGTCGCCCTCCCGCTGGGGTGGGGCGCGGCTGCGATCTACGACAGGAAGGTTCCCGTGCTCAGGGGCCCCAACAACTCGATAAACACCGGGCTCAAGATGACCATACTCGGTTATCTCGCCACGATGTTCACGATAGGGGTCAACGAGATGTGGCACTTTTGGTTCGTCGAGGAGATATTTGCGGTGCCAAACCACTGGATGTTCAACATGGGCGTCGTCGTGGCGTTCATGGGCGCCCTGGCCTACGTGGTCAGGGTCTATGCCAGGCTCGTCGAGCTTGGCGCCGAGACGCCCGGTGAGAACCCCTATGTCGCCGAGATGTACAAGATGGCCCTCGAGGGCAAGCTGTACAGCCGGTCGATCCCATAGGAAAACCAACACTGTGCGGCCGGCCAGGCCGCTTTTTCTCTACGGCCCCAGCGGGCCGTGCGCGCCCCCCGCCACGCCCGCAAAAGCTTATAACGAAACGCGCGGCGCGCGCGCGGGGCTTGGCGGAGATCAGGGAGGGCCTCACCTTTGACGACGTGCTCCTCGTACCGAAGCACTCGGACATCGCGAGCCGCTCGCAGGTCAGCCTGCGCACGCGAATCTCGCGCAACATCGAGGCGAGCCTGCCGCTGATATCGGCAAACATGGACACGGTCACCGAGCACGCGATGGCAGTCACGATGGCCCGCGAGGGAGGGATCGGCATCGTCCACCGCTTCCTGGGCATACGCGAGCAGGCCGACGAGATACTCAAGGTCAAGAGGTCCGGCAGCGTCATGGTCGAGAACCCCTACACGGTCTCGCCTGACCAGTCGGTAGCCGACGCGCTGGCCTACGAGCGCGACATGGGCGTCTCGGGCCTCCTCGTGACCGACGGCGACACGCGCAGGCTTGTCGGCGTGATAACAGAGCGCGACATTGTCTTTGCGCCCGACCGCGGCGCGCGCGTGCGCGACGTGATGACGACGGATGTCGTAACGGGGCACGAGGGGATTGGCCTCGAGGAGGCAAAGCGCATACTGCACGATAACCGCATAGAAAAGCTCCCGCTCGTCGACGCCGCGGGCCGCGTGACGGGCCTCGTGACTAGCACGGACATACTCGACGCCGAGGCCTACCCCGACGCCTCCAAGGACAAGAAGGGCAGGCCGCTCGTCGGCGCGGCCGTCGGCGTCAAGGACGACTTTATGGACCGCGCCGAGGCGCTGCTCGGGGCCGGCGCGGACGTGATCGTAGTCGACATCGCGCACGGCCACAGCGAGAACGCGCTCTCGGCGGTCCGCAACCTGCGAAAGGCGTTTGGCGGCGCCGAGATCATCGCCGGCAACGTCGCGACGGCCGCCGGCGCCAAGGACCTCATCAGGGCCGGCGTCGACGCAGTCAAGGTAGGCGTCGGGTCCGGCTCTATCTGCATAACGCGCGTGATAACGGGGTCCGGCGTGCCGCAGCTCACCGCCGTGATCGACTGCGCGGCCGTCGCGCGCGACCACGGGATACCCGTGATATCCGACGGCGGCACGCGCACGTCCGGCGACGTCACAAAGGCCCTTGCCGCCGGCGCGTCGGCCGTCATGCTCGGCGGCATGCTCGGCGGGACCGACGAGTCGCCCGGCACCGTCATCACAAAGGACTCAAAGCGCTTCAAGGTGTACCGCGGCATGGCCTCGCTCGCCGCCTCGATGGGCCGGCGCGCCAAGGAGGGCGCGGCCGGGGACGACATCAACGACTATGTCGCCGAGGGCGTCGAGGCCCTCGTCCCCTACAGGGGCAGCGTGCGGGAGATACTCGCGCAGCTCTCCGGCGGGGTCCGCTCGGGCCTGAGCTACTGCGGCGCGCACGACGTCGCGCAGCTGCAGCAAAACGCCGAGTTTGTCAGGATGTCGCGCGCGGGCTTTGCCGAGAGCCAGCCGCACGACGTGGCGGTGGTCTGAGGTGGCCTCGAGGAGGGCGCTCATTGGCACGGCCGTCGGCGCGGCCATACTGGCCATAGGGGCCGCCTCGCTCGTCTCAAACCTGGGCCTGCGCGAGTTTGCCATAGACGACGAGTACGCCGCCGGCTCGGCCATCCCGCCCTACACGCTCTCGGCGCCGGAGGGCACGCCCCAGTCCCTCGCCGTCACCGCCGAGTCCTTTGAGGCCAGGCTGACGACGCCGGAGGGCGGGACGGAGGCGACCTCGCACGAGGGGGCCGCGGCGATCGAGTGGGAGCACGGGCCGTCTGGCCAGTCGGCCCTCGAGCTCGAGTCCTCCTCGGCCGTCTCGGTCCGCGGCACGCTCTACTCGCAGGCCGACCCGATATTCCTCGCGTACGACGGCTTTGTGATGATATCGGGCCTCGTCATCATGGGCTTTAGCGCGGGGTTTGGCCGACGCCGGCCCCGCGGGTTCTAGGGGGGGCCGCGGCGGCGTACGAGCCGAGCACCCTGGCTCGCGCGCCGGCGGCCCCGGCCAGGGCGGCGCGCGCGGCCCCGGCGCCGCACTCCATGTCGATGAAAAAGTCATACTCCCACGCGCCCCCGCCGCCGGGCCTCGACTCTATCCTCGTGAGGTTTATCCCGCGCGCGGCGATCGCGCCGAGGAGCGCATGCAGCGCGCCGCTCTCGTGGCGCAGCCGCGCGAGGACCGACGTCTTGTCGCCGCCGGCCGGCTCGGGATCACTGCTTGAGAGCACGACAAAGCGCGTATAGTTCTCCGCGTCGTCGGCGATGCCCTCCTCTATCACGGGCACGCCGTGGAGGCGCGCCGCGCCGGCGCTCGCGATGCAGACTGCGCCGGCCTCGCCCATGCCGGCGACCATCGCGACGCTGCCGGCCGTGTCGTACGTGGGGACCCTGCGCAGGCCGCGCGCCTCGATGTAGCGCCTGCACTGCGCGAGGGCCTGCGGGTGCGAGTAGACGGTCCTCGCCTCGGCCTCCGCGCACCTCCCTATGAGGCAGTGCGCGATCCTGTGGTAGGTCTCGGCGACGATGCGCAGGGGCGTGTCGCGCAGTATCGCGTGGCTCTCGCCGACGCTTCCGGCAAGCGAGTTCTCAACGGGCAGCACGGCGCAGTCGCTGCGGCCGGCCTCGGCGGCTCGCGCGGCCTCGGAAAAGGACCCGCACGGGACGGTCTCGGCGCCGGGGAACAGTGCCAGGGCCGCGCCCTCGCTGTACGCGCCGCGCTCGCCCTGGAACGAGACGCGCCGCCGGGCGCTCATGGCAGGCCAATAAAGCCGGCCTTGCCATAGTCGGAGGAGAGCTTGCGCTCGTCGACCCAGCCGCACTCTACGCACTTGACGACGTCTCGCTTTAGCATGACGCGCCCGCCGCACTTGCGGCACCTTGTGAAGAGCACGCCGAGCTGCGGCTCGCCTATCGTCGCGTGGATGTCGCCGTTGAGCGTGCCCGTTATGCGCAGCGCGACAATGTCGCCGACGAGCGCGATGAGCCTCATGCGTATGTTGCGCGTGGCGAGCATGCACTCGACGTTGTTCGTCACGGGCCGGCCGTTGACGTAGCGGATCGCCACGGCCATCCTCGAGGCAAGCGTCGCGGCGACCTCGCCGACGATGAGGTCGCCGGCCCGCGGGACGGGCAGCTGCGGGCCGGCGGCGCCGACGGTGCGGTCCTCGGCGCTCACGGAGCCCGTCCCGACGACGGCCGAGAGCACGGCCCCGCCGTCGCCAAAGGCGCCGTCGCCCGCGCCGTACTCCTCGGCAGAGGCGAGGCGGTCGCCCGGATACACCCGCTGGCCGTCCATCGCGCGCGCCCCCGCGCGCCGCCGTATAACTGTTGGGCGCCGGGGCGGCGGCCCCCAGCGCGCGGCCCATGGTTTATAAGGTGCCGGAGGCGCCTCCCGCCGCAAGGTGGACCTACCTGTGGCCACCCTAGGAGCGGCGGCT
>RKSK01000023.1 GCA_007570915.1 Cenarchaeum sp. | reverse complement strand
GGGCGAGGTGCTCGGACGGCGTGAGGTAGCAGAGCAGGTCGACGCCCTCGGCGGCCGACACGGCGGCCCCTATGGCGCTCGCGATGTGGTCGTGGCCGGACGCGACGTCGGTCACGAGGGGCCCGAGGACATAGTAGGGCACGTCGCCTATGCGCGACTTTGCGATGCGCACGTTGGCCGCTACCTCGTCGAGCGGGACGTGGCCCGGCCCCTCGACCATGACCTGCACGCCCTGCGCGTGCGCGCGCCTCGTCAGCCTGGCCACCTCGTACATCTCGTCCATCTGCAGCTCGTCGTGCGCGTCGAGTATCGAGCCGGGCCTGAGCGCGTCGCCCAGGCTGAACGTGACGTCGTGCTTTTTTGCGACCTCGACGAGATAGTCATAGTTGGAGTGGTACGGGTTTTCCTTGCCGTGGCGAAGCATCCACGCCGCCGTTATGGTGCCCCCCTTGCTCACAATCCCGGCGTGCCTGCGCACGCCCTGGATCTTTTTTGCGATCTCCATCGTGATCCCAGAGTGTATCGTCGTGTAGTCTACGCCGTCCTCGGCGTTGGCGACAAACGCCGAGACAAAGTCGTCCTCGCCTATCGCCAGCGGATCCCTGTGCTTTTCGACGCCGCGGCTGTACGCCTCGTATATGGGGACGGTCCCAAACGTTATGGGGGCCTCACCCATCAGCCTCCTCCTTATCGCGCCCACGTCCCCGCCGTCGCTGAGGTCCATTATCGTGTCGGCGTGGTGCTTCACGGCGGTCCGCGCCTTTTGGGCCTCGGCCTCGACGTCGACGTGGAGCGTCGACGTTCCGATGTTCACGTTGACCTTTGTCTTTAGGCCCCTGCCGATCCCGACGTTGTGTATGGCCTGCCTGCGGGACGTGTTTGCCGGTATGATGGCCGAGCCGGAGGCGATCCTCCTGGAGAGCCACCCCTCCTCGACGCCCTCGTCGGCGGCGACCCGGCGAACCTCGTCGGTCACGGCCCCGCGCCGCGCAGCGCCCATCTGCGTGCCCATGGCCGCGCCGGCGCCGCGGAGGGATTTAAACAGTGGCGCCGCGCCGCGCCCCGCGGCGCCACGGGCGCGGGGGGCCGTTTTGGCTTTAAGGGATCCGGATCGCAGTTATATTGGCGGCGCCCGCTCGCGCCCAACGATGAGGCTCGCGCGCGAGTGCCGGCACTGCGGCAGGGAGTTTGAGGGCACGGGGAGCTCGTTCTGCTCGTTCAGGTGCGCCCAGGAGGCGTCCTGAGCGTGGGCCGCCGGAGCCGCGGCCCGCGGTGTGATTGGCCCTGAACATACTCTCCATAGGAGGATCCGACCCGTCCTCCGGCGCCGGCGTCCAGGGCGACATCAGGGTCCTCTCGGCCCTCGGCGCGCACTGTGCGACCGCCATAACGGCCATAACGGCCCAGGGCACGTCGTCATACTCGGGGACGTTCCCCCTCCCCGCGCGCGCAATCCGCGCCCAGGTGTCATCCGTCCTGGGCGACATGGAGCCCGACGCCATAAAGGTCGGAATGCTCCACACGGCCGCCGCCGTCCGCGCGGTGGCCTCCGCCATACGCGGGGCACGCGCCCCCGTCGTGGTGGACCCCGTGGTCCGCTCGACGACCGGCGGGACGCTCATGCGCGCCTCGGCCCTCCCGGCGTTCCGGTCCGAGATGCTCCCGCTAGCCGACGCGCTGACGCCAAACCTGGCCGAGGCAGAGGCCGTCTCGGGGAGGCGCGGCGCCGACGCGGCCGCGCGCGCGCTGCTCGGCATGGGCTGCGGCGCAGTCGTGCTCACGGGCGTGGCCTGCGGTCGGCGCGTCTGCGACCACGTGTACTCGCCGCGCAGGGCGGTCATACGCGGCGGCGCCGAGCGGCACGGGCCGAGCCACGGCGGGGGGTGCGCGCACTCGGCGGCCCTGGCCTTTGCGATGGCCCGCGGCGAGGGGGTGCGCGCGGCCGCGCGCATGGCGCGCGCCCTGGCCGAGTCGCACATGGCCGCGTCCGGGCGCCCGGGCCGCGGCCTCGCCATAACGGGGGCGCGCGACTCGGCCGCCGCCTCGGAGCTCGGCGCGGCCATCGCCGGCCTCTGCGCGGCGCGCGGCGCGCACCTGCTGGTCCCGGAGTGCCAGGTCAACTTTGTCGCAGCCCCGCCCGGCGCGTCGCTGCCACGCGACATGCTCGGCGTGGCGGGGCGGATCGTCCGCGCCGGCGAGCGCCTCGCCGTTGCGGGCCACCTCGAGCGCGGCGCCTCGAGGCACGTCGCGTCGGCCCTTGCGGCGATGCGCTCGAGGTTCCCGCAGGTGGCCTCGTGCGCCAACGTGCGCCGCTCGCGCGAGACGCTGCTCGCGATGCGCGGCCTCGGGCTGTCGCTTGCCTCGTACGACCGCTCGCGCGAGCCGCGCGTCAGCGCGCGCGCCGAGGGGAATACGGTCGCGTGGGGGGTCCGCCAGGCGATCGCGCGGAGGCGCTCGCCGCCTGACGTCGTCCACCACGCCGGCGCGCACGGCAAGGAGCCCATGGCCCTAGTCTTTGGGGGCAGCCCGGGCGACGTCCTGCGCAAGGCGCGCAGGATCGCCGCGGCGGCCGCCCAACATAAATTACGGCGCGCGCGCGCACGCGCGTGAAGGCCGTGATCCTCGCCGGCGGCCTGGGCCGGCGCATGGGCAGGCACGCGGGGCCGGCCCCCAAGCCCATGCTCCCGCTAGGCGGGAGGCCGATACTCGAGCACCTGGTCGGCTGGGCCAGGGGGGCCGGGATGCGCGACATTGTGATCTGCGTGAGCCACAGGCGCGAGGCCATAGAGGGCCACTTTGGGGACGGCTCTGGCCACGGCGTCCGCATCGAGTACGCCGCGACGCCGAAGCCGATGGAGACCGCCGGGCAGCTCTACTCGGCGCGCGCGCTGCTCGGATCGACGTTTGTGTGCATGTACGGGGACTCTGTCTTTGGCCACTCGCTCCGCGCAATGGTCGCGCGGCACGCGCAAACGCGCTCGGTCCTGACAATCGCGACGCGCGCGCACGAGGTGCGCCTGCCCTACGGGGTGATCACCTCGACGCGCGCGGGCCGCGTGCGCTCGTGGGAGGAAAAGCCCGCGGTCTCGGCGGCAATCAACATTGGCTGCTATGTGGCCGAGCCGCGCCTCCTCTCGCTAATCCCGCCGCGGCGCGCGTCCGGCATGGACGAGGCGGCCAGGCGCGCGATCTCGCGCGGGATGCGCGTGACCGAGTACCGCACGCGCGGGAGGTTTGTCGACGTCGGCGACGCCGCGTCGTACGAGGACGCGCTGCGCGCGCACGGCGGGGGGAGGGCGCGATGAGCGGCGCGGCGGAAATAACGACGCGGCGCGTCCGCGCGCAGGACCTCGAGTCGGGCTTTCTCGAGTCGCTTGACGCGCTCCGCCCCGCAAGCCGCATGGGCGCCGCCGCGGCGCGGCGCGTCCTTGACGCGATAGGCGCAAACCCAAACCACATCATACTCGTCGCCGAGCGCGCCGGCCGCGTCATCGGCGCCACGACGCTGCTCATAGAGCCAAAGTTCATCCACGACGGGGGTCTCGTGGGCCACATAGAGGACGTCTCCGTCCGCCCCGGCGAGCAGCGCGCCGGCGCCGGCAGCGCGCTGGTCCGGGCCGCAGTCGACGAGGCGCGCCGCGCCGGCTGCTACAAGGTCGTCCTAGAGTGCGCCGAGGGCCTCGTCCCGTTCTACGAGCGCCTCGGCCTCAGTCGTCACTCTGTGTCCATGAGGTATTGGCATGTGCGGATTGTGCAAAAAGTTGTAAAACACGACAATCTCGGCGGCAAACATGGCAAAGAGGCCCATGCTCGCCGCCGCAATGTACCTCTCCACGCCCATGCCGCTACACTATCCCCACAAGGCGCGCAATCTCCCTCCTGCTCGCCTCGCCCAGCGACGAGGCGGCCTCCTCGGGCGACGTCGCGTTCAGGTGTATCCCGTACCCGTGCTCGAGGCCCGTGACCTCGCCGCTGACGGGGTACACCTCCACATGCCAGTGTATCTGCTTGCTGTTCTTTTTTTCCGGCGAGAGGTGGAACGCTATGCCAAACGAGGCCCCCTTGACCGTCCCGCAGAGGCCGCCCAGCGTCGCGCGCAGCATGAGCGCAAGGTCGCTTATCTCCTTGTTTGTTATCTTTGTGAACGACGTCGTGTGCTTTTTGGGGCATATCCAGTACTCGTACTCGTGGGCCGGCGCCCACGGGCAGAACGAAAAGTAGCCCTCCGTCTGCAGGACCTGCCTCGGGCCGGCCGACTCTATCTCTATCGTGTGGCAGAGCGCGCACGCGCCGCTCTCGTTGAATATGCGGTGCGACGTCGCCGACTCCTTCTCGATCACGGGGGGTATCGTGGAGAACGTCGCGATGTCAAGTCGCGGGTAGTCGTTTTGGGCCTCTGCCCCGCCCGAGTGGCTCGCGTATATCGCCACGTACGTGACGCCCTTTTGCGTGTAGAGCCACCGCATTCGGTCCTGCACGGCGATGAGCACGTTTGTCCACTGGTCCACGCTTATCGTCGCGAGCGTCTCCCTGTGGTCCGGCGAGGCTATGACGATGTAGTGGTGCCCGTACGCCGGCTCCCTGTGGTGTGGAAACTCGCCGTACGTGTTCTCCACGTCCGTCGTGACTATGGGGTCGGCGCTCTCA
>RKSK01000008.1 GCA_007570915.1 Cenarchaeum sp. | reverse complement strand
ATAAGAGACGGGGGGAGGGGGTGGGGCTAGGTGCCCGGAGGCCCGATCCCGCCCCCGCTCCGGCGCCCGCGGGGGCCGCCGGCCGGCGCCGGCGTCTCCGCCGAGATGCTCGCGCCGCCGCCGTGGGGGCCGGGCCCCGGCGCGTTCACGGCGCGCGAGGTGTCCGACGCCGCCGCGGCGGGGCGCCTCACCGACGGCATGCGCCTCTGGGCCCGCGACCACATGGACCCGGGGCTGATGGACGTCCGGATGTTCACGAGGGAGGAGGCCCTCGGGGCCATGGCGCACATGCCGTCCCAGTACACGGCGGCCGTGGCCGGGATAATGGAGGACAGGCACTATGCCACAAACACGCTGGACGGCGCGATGGTGGAGATGCACCAGTCGCTCGCGTCCGACGGCCCGCTCGCGCACATCTGCAACTTTTACGTCGAGCTTGTCATGGGGACCGGCTTTAGGCCCGAGCTCGAGCCCATGCCCATGCCCGGCGACGACCCGGACTCGCCGCGCGAGTGCGGGGGCGAGGAGCTCGACGCGATGGCGTACCTCCAGGCCGCGGACCTCCACCAGGGGGAGGCCTCCGGCGCGCTCTGGCCGTCAATGTTCTCGGCCGTCTCGCAGCTCGTCAAGCTGACCACGGTCTACCACAGGGCCTGCATCGTCAAGCACGGCTCCGCCACCGGCGGGGCGCCCATGGCGTGGAACGGCGAGGAGTGCAAGGAGGTCCCCGTGGCCCTCGAGGTCGTCCACCCGAGGGACCTCGGGATGGTGGGCCTCAACGACCAAAAGGTCCCCGTCTCGATATACAGGAACTGGCCGGGCATGGAGCGCATCCCGCTCCCGAAATGCGTGTACATGACCGCGGACCTCGAGGGCTGCCAGGTCTACAACTCTGCGGGGTACGGCCTCTCGCCCATGTCGGGGTGCGTGGACGCCGCGCGCCTGTACGACAGGCTCGAAAAGCAGGACCTCCCCGCCGTGGCCCAGACGTCGTGGACGCGCATACCGCTCGTGTTCGTGAACCTGCCCGGCGGCGACGTCCCCGAGAGGGCGAGGCTCCTCCGCGAGCTCTCCAGCCAGATAGCCCCCGGCGGGCCGTGCATGGTCGGCCTCGACCCCGAGAGCGTCAAGGTCGAGGACCTCGACATGAAGCCGGTCCTCGCGGACATGGACAACCTGCGCGTCTCGCTGCTCAACTACATGGCCGCGCACATGAACCTCCCGCAGGTGTCCGTCGGCGAGAAGGACACGACGCGCGCGTCCTCGTCGGCCAAGTCCAAGCAGGAGGAGGCCCAGCTCGCCGGCCCGCAGGACTCGAGCGGCGCGCGCGCCACGGGCGGGAAAAACCCCGGCCCCGGCCCCGGCAACAAGAGGAGCGTCGGCCGCCCCGACGAGGTGAACGAGAGGTGACGTGGGGGCAGCCGCGCCCGTGGCAGGCGTCCGTCGTCCGCGCCGACGGGCCGCGCCGCGCGCGCTTTTGGACGCTCGACGCCTCGCTAAACACCAACGGCTGGAGGGCCACGCTCCGCTCCATAGAGCGCAACGCCGGCACGTTCATGGGCAAGCCCGGCGTGCTGTACAACAGGTGCATGCTGGGGAGGTGCGTCGCCGACCACCCGCCGGGCGACCCGTCGAAACCGTGCCAGCACGTCCTCGAGATTCAGGAGCCCTACCGCGTCTCCACGATAGTGGACGTCGAGGTGACCCCCGAGTCGCGCGTGTACACGGTCCACGAGGTCCACGACGACGCCATATGGGAGCGCATCACGCGCGGACCTGCGATGTTCGTCTCGCCGTCGCTCTGCCCCCACCCGGGCACCGTCGAGTACGGCAGCCCCGACGAGTGGGGCCGCCCCGTCTCCACGCTCAACGAGTGGGAGGCCCTCCACCTGGCCTTTGTGGACGTGCCGGCGTATGGCCCCAAGGCCACGATGGTCTCCTCGTGCCAGGGCGCCGAGTGCGGCGGGGGCGACGACACGCCATTCCCGTGGCTCGTGGCGATCAACCAGGTGGACCACGCGCCGGGGCCTGCGCATGTCGCCCCCGGCGAGACCTCGCTCCTCCACGACGACTCCCACACGGAGGTCGTGACCGCCGCGGCCCGCCTGCGCGAGCGCGCCCTCTCCTGACCTTTTGCGCGGGGGGCCCATAGACCCCTTAAATACGGCATGGCCCCCCCACAAGGGCGATGGCTGACGCCTGCGAGGCAAAGCAAAAGGCCGCAACGGACGCGATAGCGGCGGCCAATGACAAGATTAGCCGCGTGGAGGCCTCCCAGGAGGCGCTCTACGCCCGCGCCATGGCGACAATGACGGCCAAGGAGAGGGCGGCCCTCGTGGCGTCCGAGCCCAGCGCGGCCCTCAAGGCGAAGGCCCAAAAGATGGCCCAAAAGATGGACGAGGAGGACGAAAAGCGCAAGGACGGGGCGACGTACCCCGTCAAGGAAAAGCCCAAGGTGAGCGCAGAGTCGCCCGCCGAGGCGGCCCTGAGGCGCGAGGTCGCCGAGCTCCGCGTGGCGCCGCTTGTCGCCCAGATGCGCGACTTTAGGGCCTCGCTCGGCATGGACACGGCCGAGTTTGACGCCCTCGTGGACGCCCTTGACCCCGACCAGGTCGCCGCAAGCTACTCGCTCGAGGCCCCCATATACGCCGCGCTCTCGACCATGTCGGTCCCGCCCCCGGCGGCCACGATACCGGGGTTTCCGGCGGCCCCGCCGCAGTTTGGGCAGTACCAGCCGGCCCCGCAGCCGGCCCCGCAGGCCTTGCAGTCGCCGCAGGCGCCCTATGGCGCGTCCGCAGAGGGGGGGGAGTTTAGGCTATGAGCGCCAACTTTCCCACGGAGAACATCGTCATAGGCGGCGGCCACAAGCCGGGCTACCGCATGAGGCAGCACCTTGACCAGAACGTGGTGAACGAGATGCCCGTGCTCGCGGGCCAGAGGATCGCCATGGGCGACATCATCACGGCCACGGACTCGGGCCTCGCGGCCAACTTTGAGACGGGCAACGCGTCATCCTCGTACAACACCGCCGACCTGCGCAACGGCGCGTTCCAGGCCCTAAACCCCGTGGACAACTCGTCCGGCTCCGACGGGGACCAGCTGGTCACCGTGGTGGGCCCCGGCGGGTTTGCCGAGCTCTACGCCGCCGCCGGCGTCGAGGTGAACAACTGGGTCGAGATTGACGTGAACGACGACGCCGCCACCCCGGCGGCCCGCACGAGCCAGCTCGCCAGGACCGTGGCGTCGCCCTCGAGGCAGAGGGTAGAGTCCATCACGGACGCCGACCTCCAGAACGTGCTCGGGACCACGCAGGCCGCCGGCGACGCGACGGTGATCAACCCGTCGGCATACGGCGTGGTGGGCTGGGTGATAAAGATACTGACCAGGACCGCGCACAACGGCAAGATAAAGACGACCACGGCCGCCGGCGACCTCGTCCACGTGAGGCTGGGGAGGGTGAGGGGTTGAGCCGGTACAGCCACCCCGCATACGCCGCGTCCGCCATGAGGTGGGCCTCGGCGTCCAACCCCATGCAGGGGATCGCGCAGGCCGTCGCGTCGGCCCGCCACAACGGCCACTCGTCGGTCCTCCTCAACCAGCACACGGGCGACCTCCACGCCCCGCTCCGCGGCAACACCGGGTTTGGCCAAAAGCTCGGGCGCGTCGCCAACGGGCCCGACGGCCGCCAGGTCCCGTGGCACCAGGCCTCGATAGACCAGGAGTTCTCGTGGCTGCGCGCGCCCGACGTGAGGGGCGACCTCGACGTGCACACGCGCGGCGACGGGACCATGCGCGCGGGGTACGAGTACGCCATGCGCCACAACGAGATGCTAAACCAGGGCGCGTCCCTCAACCGCGGCGCGTCCCCCATCTACCAGGGCGCCGAGGTGGACGTGCTCGACGTCGCCGAGCACCTGCGCGTGCTAAAGCTCCTGGGCCGCGTGTACGGCCTTGCCCCCTCAAAGTTCCACGTGGCCCGCGGCTTCCACCACGAGCTCGCCGAGTTCCTCGACTTTCACTTCACGCTCGCCGACCCCAACCTCTCGGAGGGCTACAGGCAGGGCCCGTTTGCCGAGATGTCCCGCGTGCGCTCGGACTTTTACGAGGCACACGTCACGTGCCGCAAGGACCGCGTCTCCGTCGGCTACCCGTACGAGACGATGTGGAGGGCCAACAAGTTCAACCCCAAGGAGATCGACGCCAAGAACGCCGCCTTTGACCTCGCCTACAAGCGCAACAAGTCGTGCATAGCCGAGCTTCTCGAGATAGGCAACCGCGTGGGGTCCGACGGCGAGCCCACGACCAGCGGCACGCTCTCGCAGATAACCGCGCGCAACTCGGCGGGCAAGTCCGAGAACAACACGCTCGGCGAGCTCCAAAAGATAAAGACCGTGGCGGCCGTAAAGCACCTGTCCGACTATGACACGATGCAGATGCACCCGCAGCTCTTCCTCTACATCACGCAGAACGACCTGCTCCGCGGGGGCGGCGAGTTTGGCCGCACGCCGGTCTCGATGCCGTCCGGCGGCATCGTGCAGTTCCCCACGATGCCCCACGTCAAGGTGGTCCTGGACATGAGGCTCCCGTACGACAGGATATTCTTTTACGAGAGGGACACGTGCCTCTGGCTCGGCGAGGGCCCCAAGCGCGTGGACATGCTCGAGGAAAAGTCCAGCCAGGCGTCGTACGCCGACGTGACCGACTGGTATGACGCCGTGTGCATACACCCGCAGATACTCACCGACACGACGAGGCGCTTCGGCTGCACCATATACGTACACGCCTCGGACTACTGAGGTGCCCCCAACTTGGGCGTAAACTACCGCATCCGCGGGGTCCTCGTCTCCCTGCGCGGCTTTGGCCTAAACGACTGGGAGCTCGACTCCCTCGCGTCCGAGAACGCCGCCGGCGGGTTTCCCGCGCTGCGCAGCCGCGTGGACCCCGCGCTGCCCACGATAGCCGCCTCGCGGTCCCTTGACAGGGCCGCGGAGTCGATACGGCTCATACGGTTTGACGGGAGGCCGCCGGCGACCGACCTCCCGCCGCTGAGGGGTGGCGCGGTGTGGCCCTAGACTTTCTCACGCTGGAGGAGTTCCTTGCCGACCTCGAGCTCGACGAGCCCGAGACGTCCGAGCAGGCCGCCGCCGCGCAGCGGTGCGTCACGCAGGGCAACGAGATGGTCGCCGCGAGGGTGCGCATGTGGAGCGACGGCCCGCTCCTCGCGCGCGGGTCCCCCCACTGGAGGAGGCTAAAGTACCCCGCCTCGTCGGCGGCCCGCGCGCTGTGGTTTGAGCGCCTCTCGGACCTCAAAAAGTCCGAGCACATGATGCGCAACTTTGAGCGCCAGATGCAGCCCGTCGAGGCCGACCTGCGCGCCGAGCTCGGGCGCGGCGCCAGCATGGTGGTCGTGGGGCGCGACTGGGCCGGCGAGGTCCCGCTCACGCCGGGCGGC
>RKSK01000009.1 GCA_007570915.1 Cenarchaeum sp. | reverse complement strand
CCGCGCGCCGCTGCGCCCTCCCGGCCCACTCGCCGGTCGGCGTGCCGCCGGGCCTGTGCTTCTCCTCGGCCCCCTTCAGCGCGCACGTGGCCACCGGCATGCCGCGGCCGACGGCCAGCGCCGCAAGGTCGCGGAACGAGTCCGCCGTGTGCCTGGCGCTCTTCCTTGTCGGCGCCACGCCGTCGCCGGCAACCTCCGCCATGCCGTCGGCAATCTTGCCCAGCATGCCGTCGCCCGCCAGCACGTCCCTGGTTCCCAGGCAGTCACGTCGCCCCGCGGGCGGGGCCGCCAAAACCCCCCTATAGATCAGTTTGGGCCGTACGGGACCGGCACGGGGGCCCTGGGTGGGAGACATGTGGGTTGACTGGGATCCCGGCGACGTCGCACAGGCTCCTGATCGTGCTTGGGGCCTGCAATGAGTTCGGCGCCCGGCCGTGGCTGAGGCCGCCGAGGAAGCCGCCGCCCTAGGGGCCTCCCAGGTCCCCACATTTGGGATCTGTGGGGAAGCTGCCGGCCGGGGTGCCGTTGCCGACGGCCAGCGCGAGCAGGGCCAGGATCGTGCCCGCCGCGTGCTTTTTGTTGGGCCGGGTCGCGGTGCGCAGGCCCCGCGCGTCCGGTGCGAGCGCCCTCGCAGCCGCCCTGGGCGCGCTGCGGCTCTCCTCCGGCTCCCGGCCCGTTTGCGCCGCCCCTGCCCGCGCCTTTTGCCGCGCCATCGGCGGCCCTACGGGATACCCCCAATCGTCCTGTTTGAGCCAGGCGCGGGCGCCGTGCCCGCTTTTGGGAAGCGTGCCCATGGAACTGTTTGGCCAGGTTCAGGCGCGGGGGCTGCTTTTGGGAAGCGTGAGGCCCCCAAGACTATTATAGTGCCCGCCCGGCGCCCCGCGCCAGAATGCCAAAGGCGTGGTTTCTCGTGCTCTGCCGCGACGAGAATGACAAGGAGGCCTGCGAGCGCACAAGGGCCCTGCTGCACGACTGCAAGGTGAGCGACGCCAAGCCGACTGCGGCGTACCACCATGTGGCCGAACGCGACTTTGCCACCACCAACGAAGCCCTAAAACGCATGAGGGAGCTCAACAGGCTGGCTGGCAGGGACGTCCTTGACATATCCGTGAGGATAAAGTACCATGGGTGATGCGGATGACCCGCCTAGTGTCCGTTGTGGTGGTCTATTTTGCGGACACGGGCTTTGACAGCGTGGTAGGGGCACTAGAGCGGGAGTTTCTAACGAGGCTGGAGATTGGCGACCACAAGCTCGTGGGCGAGGCGGATGCCTGCATAATCGACGTGCGCGTGCCAGACGGGTTTGCGCTCCATGCGGTGCAGCAGAGGCTGGAGGGGGCGATGCCCACCGTGCGCATAAAGATGATGGAGCGGTTCGCCGGGTCGTGGTGGGAGCGCCACCGCTGGAACATCGCCATCGCCGTCGGCGGCGGGATTGCCGTGGCGCTCATAGCCGACCTGCTGCGCCCCGCCGTGGCGCGCCTGCGCGAGCTGCTAGGCTAGATGCGCTGCCGCGCGGCCCTGCCGTGCTTTGTTGCGTAAATAGGTACGGTTTTTGGCAAGTTCGGCCGCTTTTGCGCCCGCCGCGCGGTGTGGCCCTGCCCGCCGCGCGGCGGCGCGCGGCGCGGACGTCTGGAGCGTCAAGCGCAAGGACAGGCTGACATTTCGGGAGGACTGGAAGGTCGAGGTGGGCCAGCCTAAGGCCCATGGCAGGGCACGTGCTCTCGGCATCCAGGCGCGCGCTCGGCGGCCACGCGGCGGCCCGCAGGGGGGAGAGCGCCGCAAGGGGGGTCGCCCGCAAGGCCGCGATCCACAGCGCCCTGCCGGCTGCGGCGGTGGGAGCCTGGCGCGGGGACGGCGAAGACGGGATAGCCACGCCCCGCCGTGCGTGGGGGTTTATGCAGCAGAGTCCCAGCATGCCGTCGGCCGGCACGGACGAGCCGTGCCCGCGCAGATGGGGGGCCGGGAACGGCTACAAGTTGCTGAAGCAGGCGCGCATGCGCGCGCCGGGCAGGGACGAGAGCGCCAGGATCTGCTTTGCGGTGTCCCTGATGGCGCACGGCGCGCGGGCCATGCCGCGCCCGGGCAGGGTGGGCGGCCGGCGACGGTCGGCACATCCCGGTGGCGCCGCCCAGGACGACCGTCCTGCCGGGGGTGTGCGCCGAGCTCGGCGCCCGGCCGCGGCCGCCGGGGAAGCCGCCGCCCTGGGCGGCTCCCAGGCTCCCACATTTGGGACCTGTGACCCCACATTTGGGATCTGCGTGTCGCTACCGTGAGTCTTCCGAGCGGTCTTGCAGCGCGTACGCTGCGGCGACCCCTCCCACGCCAACAAGGGCCATGGCTATGCCCTTCCAGAAGCGCGACCACGGCTGCTCGTCAATGAACTCTATGAGAGCCATGGCTAGATCCAGGATGGCCGACAGCCACGGGCCATACTCGCCGCCCCTGCCCCCCTCGCCGCTTCCACGCCGCGCGTCCTGGTCGCCAATTATCGTCTTGTATGCCCAGTGCGTGCGCACAAACTCCTCGCTGCTTCCCCCCCTGTCTGGATGGTGCTTGAGGGCAAGCTCCCGAAATCGCGAGCGCACCTGGTCGATCGTGGCGCCGCGCCCAAGGCCAAGTGTGGCATAGGCGTCGTCCAGCGTGTGCCTGCCCGAGCCCGCCGCCAATGGTCAGCGCACCGCCCCGGGCGCAGGCCGGCGTGGGGGGGCGCCAGGCGCCCCGCCTCCCCAATGTGCGCGTGGCGCGCCAGTCCTTGCAGGCAATCCGCTACGCGTGGCTCCCAACTTTCCGGGCATTTAATGTCTTCCGCGCCCCTGCGGGGCGGGCGCGCGGGCGGGACGGCCGCCGTGGGCGCGTCCGGGCCTGCCGTACCGCCCGGCGCCGCAGCGGGGAAAAGGGGCGGCAGGCCGGGAGCCGGCAGGCCCGTTGGAATGCGGCGCTGCGCCAGGGCCGCCCGGACGCCAGACGCCGCGCATGCGCCGTGGCGCTCCAGGGCAGGCTGCGCCATGGGGCGCAGGCGCGAGCAAGCGGTGCCGGTGCCATGCGCTGCTGCCCCGGCCCGGGATCCGCCCCGCGTCCCGTGACGGCGCCCACGCCACGAGCCGGGCGCCGGCGGCCTAGGCCGGCGGCCGCGACTCGGCCGGCGGCTTGTCGAGGCTCTCCAGTATCTTCCTCACGTGATCCTCGGCGCCGCCCAGCAGGCGGATCGACCCGGAATACTCGAGCGTAGAGGCGTCCAGCAGCAGCAGTTCCAGGTCAAGCGCAAGGCGCCTGCTCTCCCGTTTTATGTACACCTCGTACTCTGCCAGGGCTCCGGGCAGGACGAGCAGCAGCGCGTTCAGGGACCGAAAGTACCTGCCCTCGTCCCCGGGGTCCGCCAGGACCCTCGAGATGGTCTTGGCGCACCCGCGCAGCAGCGCCTCGAGCGCCTGGAGGTTGTGGTCGTCCTCCCTGTCCACATAGTCGCGGAACTTGCGCGACCTCGCAAATGCCCTGACGGCCATGTACAGCGCCACGGTGCTCGCCACCGAGCCCACTATGGAGAGCGCCATGGGCAGGTGCGCGGCTGCTGACTGCATCGACCCCGCGTCCACGGCGGCCATCCCCCGGCTAGGCCCGCGCAGGCGCGCGCCGCGGCGGCCCCAGCGCGGCGCCCACCGCCTCTATCGCCCCCCTCACCAGCCCCCTGTTGTGGCTTGCCGACATTCTCTCTATGTGCGGCCCCAGCGCGGCAGGGCCGCACGACCCCCTCTCGTGGACCACCGCAGACGCCACGCAGAGCCAGTCAATGCCCCTTTTGGAGACAAGCGCGAGGAACTCCTCTGCCCTGAACTGCCGCGGCATTGGGGGCCCGCCGGCGCGCGTCTTGCTCTTCGCAAGCCTTGAAAAGTCCGCGGCTATGAACGAGGAGAATGTCCCGTAGGCGTGGAGGTGGTAGTCATACCCCAGGTTTAGGCCAAAGCCCTCCTGCGCTATGTACGCGCACTTTTGGAGATAGCCCTCGTCCGCAGAATAGTCGAGCCTCTCTGAGAGTATCCCGTGGCCCTGCAGGAACGCCGCAAACGTCTCCAGCCCCACGCGCGGGGCAGGGCGGGCCGCGGCCGCCGCGAGGCTTAGGAGCGTCATGGCCATCGCCACTCGCAGGCGCGCCTCCGCGGCGGCGCTTGAAGC
>RKSK01000193.1 GCA_007570915.1 Cenarchaeum sp. | reverse complement strand
TTTGGGGGGGCGGGAGCGCGCGTTGATCATAAGGCCAAGCGCGGTCAACCTGGGGTACATCCTTCGCTCGATACCCCACTCTAGCTTCAAGATGGACACGTTTAATGACAGGCTACGCCTGCAAAAGCTCGTCTACATGGTGGAGGCCTTTGGGGTGTACCTGGGGTACGACTATTCATGGTACCTGCGAGGCCCGTACTGCACCAGCCTTGCCAGGGCGGGATTTGAGCTAGAGCAGATCGACTACAAAATCCCAGACCTCGCCAGGGCCAAGTTCATGTACCCCGAAGTCCAAAAAAAGTTTAATCGGGCCATAAAGTTTATTGCCGCCATTATGAACGGCCCGGACGACCTCACACGGCTTGAAATAGCGTCGTCCCTGCACCTGCTTGTGGCCACGACAGACATGAAAAAGAAGGACATCATAGGGCGCGTGATCTCAAAAATGTCATGCCTGGATATCGGCAGCGACTTTCTGGTGCGCTCATGCGAGGACATGTGGAACAAACTTTGCAAGGAGGGGCTGATACCAGATGAGCGCAGGTGACGAAAGCCCCCCAACGGCAAGCGGCCTTTACGCCGTCAAGTCTGCCCCCGAGACGCTCACGGAGGCCAAGCGCATACTGGAGCGGCACCAGAGGTACGGCGACATTGTTCTGGCCTTTACCCTAAGGGATGTCCTTGACTCCGGCCAGGATCTGGAGCTAAACGCGCGTCCGGCATTTGTGCAGAGCCCCAGCAGCATAGCGCTGCTAAAGCCAGAGGAGCGCAAGGAGCAGATCATCATTGACGTTGTCAAGCAGTATGGGTGAGCCTTGATGGAACATGCTGCCATAGATCCTGCGACGTATGTTGGAAGCATTCTGGTCGCCCTGCTTGCCGGACTTGGCTCGGGTCTCTTTTTGCACGTGTACAGCTCCAAATCCACAAAAAAGGGGCTTGCCAGGATGCTTTGTGTAGAGCTGCAAGTTAATCACGCCATGATACAGACGCTTACACTCGGTGGACTGCCTGCGCCCGTGGAAATATCTGACGACGTCTACCGCGGACTGCTGTCCTCCGGAAACATGAGGTACCTGGCAAGGCACCAGATGGCCCTCCATGAGCTATACGCTTCCATGCGCAGAAACGACAAGGGGATCCTGGGCAAAATTTCTAGGCAAATCATGATGCTAGGAACAGGCATGTAGGCTGCCTGCGATGGCACCCTCCTGCACTATGGCTAATGGGCCGGCCTGCCTGACTCGCGCAAGCGCGGGCCCCCTCGCAGGCAGCTGGCGACAGGCCGGGAACGCTCCCCCCGTGGGCCCTGGGGCCGGCCTCCCCTCCCCGCACCGCGCAATTGACTTAAATTGAGCGGCAGGCGCGGCTCGCGGCGTTGGCAGAAAAAATCAGGGTCGCGCTAGTCGGGATCGGCAACTGCTTTGCGGGCCTCATACAGGGGATCGAGCACTACCGCCGCAACCCCGGCCAGGAGGTCATAGGGATCATCCACGACAGGATCGCCGGCAGGTCAATACACGACATCGACTTTGTCTGCGGGTTTGACGTCGGGGAGAACAAGGTCGGCAGGCCGATAAACGAGGCCATATACGCGCCGCCCAACATGGTCGAATGGATCCCCCGGGGCGAGATGCCAGGGACGGGGGCGCTGGTCCACGAGGCGCCTGCGCTTGACGGCGTCGGGATATGGGTCCACAACCGCATAAAGCCCGTCAAGAGCGCCGCGACGACCGGGGAGCTCGGCGAGGCCGCCCGGAGGATACTGCGCGAGACGCGCGCGGAGGTGCTCGTGTCGTACCTGCCCGTGGGGTCCGAGGAGGCGACGAGGTTTTGGGCCCAGGTGTGCCTTGACACGGGAACGGCGTTTGTCAACTGCATACCGTCGTTTATAGCGTCTGACGCGGAATGGGCAAAAAAGTTCACGGAGCGCGGGATCCCCGTGGTCGGGGACGACATAAAGGGCCAGGTGGGCGCGACGATCGTCCACCGCACGCTCGCCAGGCTCTGCAACGACCGCGGGACGAAAATAGAGAGGACGTACCAGATCAACGTCGGCGGCAACACGGACTTTTTGAACATGAAGGAGCAGGAGAGGCTCGCCAGCAAGAGGATATCAAAGACCGAGAGCGTCCAGAGCCAGCTCGACGAGCGCCTCGACGACGACAGCATATACGTCGGCCCGTCGGACTTTGTGCCGTTCCTGGGGAACACAAAGCTCATGTTCATGAGGATAGAGGGCAGGCAGTGGGCAAACGTGCCGTACAACATGGAGGTGCGCCTCGACGTCGACGACAAGGCAAACTCGGCGGGAATCGTCATAGACGCGATCCGCCTCGCAAAGCTCGCCCTGGAGCGCGGCATCGGCGGGCCCGTCTACGAGGCGTGCGCGTACCTGATGAAGCACCCGCCGCGCCAGATGGCCGACCAGGACGCGCGCAGGGCATGCGACGCGCTAATCGCCGGCGCCGAGGGCGGCCCTGATTCGCCCTGAGAGGGCGGGCTTGTCGGGCTGCGCCATGACGCGGTCCAGGTCGGCGCGCGTGTCGACGTCGAGCATTGCCCTGCGCACGAGCGCGACAGTCGAGCGCAGGCCCGCGGCGCGAGCCGCCGCGACGTGTATCCTGTGGCTGTCCTCGTCATAGTGCGTGGCGTGCGCGAGCGGCGGCGTGCGGACCAGCGCGTTTGTGCCGTCCAGGCGCCAGGACGGCACGACAAGCGAGCCGCGCCGCGGCGCCAGGCGCAGGATCTCGTCAATGTCGCGCGCCTTGACCAGGGGCACGTCCTGCGGGATCACGATCGACGTGCCGTGGCCAGAGGCCGCGCCGTCGGCGAGCGCGACTGCGGCGTTGACGCCTGACTCGAGCGGGTCGTCGATCACCTGCGCGCCGGCGCGCGAGGCAATCCCCGCGGCGCGCGCGTCGCGCGTCACTACGGCCGTCGAGGAGACGCGCGAGGCCGTGACGGCGCCGAGGACCTCCTCTAGCATGACCGCGCAGACCTCGGCGCGCGGCGCCGGCCCCAGGGCCAGGCGCGACTTTGCCGACGGCAGGGACTTTACGGGGATGACTGCAATGGCGTCCATGCGCGCCTAGCGCGCCTGCTTTAGGACAAACGCCGCAAGCGCGTTCTCGGCCTGCCTGTTCCTCATCACTATCCTGGTGGCGTGGACCCTCATGTCAATGCTGGAGAGCTTGTTGACGAGGGCCTTGTCCTTTGTGTCCACGACTATGGACGAGCACGCGTGCGCGTACATCTTTGCGACGCCGAGCGCGCTGACCTCTATCCCCGCGGCCTCCATGTACTTGGCCGCCGGCCCGCTCACGGCCTTGTTGCCTATTATGGGGCTCACGGCGATCGTCTTTGCGCGCGCGCGCGAGAGGTCCTTCCTTATCGACTGCAGCTTTAGCATCGGCCCAATGCTCGTGAGGGGGTTTCCGGGCGCGATGATGACGGCCTTTGAGTCCTGTATCGCGCGGCTCACGTCGGGGTTTGGGCGGGCCCTCTCTGCGCCCTCGTAGCGTATGCCCGTCACGGGCTCGCGCCCCCTGTGCTTTACCCAGTACTCCTGTATGTGCATGTCGCCCTTTTTTGTCGAGATTATCGTCTCGACGCTGCTGTCAGTCGCGGGCATGACGTTGACGTTTATCGCAAACCTGCCGCACATCCACCTCGTTATGTCGCTGAGGTTCTTGCCGTTCTTTAGCATGTTTGTCCTCATCAGGTGCGTCGCCGCGTCGCGGTCGCCTATCCTGAACCACGTCTCCTCGCCAAAGGCCTCCATCTGGCGCAAAAAGTTGAACGTGTCCTTGCGTATGCCCCAGCCCCTGTCGCGGTCCAGGAGGTCGGCGAGGCCGTATATCGTCGTGTCGATGTCCGGGCATATGTACATCTCGTACATCCACATGTTGTCGCCCACGTTGCACACGACGTTCACGTCGCTCTCGCACGCGGCCAGCCCGCGGACGAGCTTTATGGATCCGGTGCCACCGGCCAGTACCGTTATCATATGCTCTCAGGCCACCCCAGGACGCGCGCGCCCGCGCGCGCCCAAATATTACCCTTTTCGGGCGCCCCGGCGCCCGACGAAGGTTTATTAGCGCGCGACCGCGCGCGGCCCGCCATGAAGGCGGCACCCGCCCTCGCAGTGTTGGCCGCGGCGCTCCTCGTCGCC
>RKSK01000027.1 GCA_007570915.1 Cenarchaeum sp. | reverse complement strand
CGGCGACCCCGCCCCGCCGGAGCCGCCGATGCCGGAGGGGATAATCGACGGCACGTCGCAGTTTAGGGTGGTCCCGAGCGGGCCGCACCAGGGCGCGACGATCCGCGTCGTCGGGGACGGGTTTGGCGCAAACAGGACGCTCTCGCTCACGCTCGGGTCCGCGAGCCTCGGCACCATACAGACCGGCGGGGCCGGGCGGTTTGTCCACACGACCGAGGTCCCGTTCGCCGCGCCGGCTGCCAGGGTCGACTTTGCGCTCTCTGACGAGCTGGGCAACACGCTGCAGAGGCAGGTGCGCATAGCCGAGCCGCGCGAGCGCTCGGGGGCGGCGCCCCCGCCGCCCCCCAGCGCCGCCGACCGGCGCCTCGCCGCCGACGACGTCCCGGCGAGGATCATAGGCGGCGAGGCGGTCAGCCTGGCCGGCACGGCCGAGCCGGGCGCGGACATTCTCGTTACGCTAAAGCACCCGCTAGACTATGCGATCTCTGTCAGCGCGCTAGTCGCCGCGGCCGACGGGACGTGGTCGCGCACGGTCAGCACGCAGCCGAGCTGGAGCCAGGGCCGCTACACGGCGGTGATCAACGACGGGAGCTCGGAGATATCGCGCAGCTGGGACCTGGAGTCGGGCCTCCCGATAAGCATACAGCCGCGCAAGTTCGTCTACGCCCCGGGGGACACGGTGGTGTTTGCGGGCACCGCGCAGCCGGGGATCGACCTGGAGGCCATCCTCGAGAACCCGCAGGGGACGGCCGTCTTTGAGGACATTATAGCCGTGGGCGAGACGGGCACAGTCTCCTTTGAGATACCCACGCAGACGCCGTACGCAAAGGGGACGTACGTCATGTTCCTCTCGCAGGGCCCCGAGGAGTCGATATCGTACGTCGGCCTCGGCGCGCGCCCCGAGGTGCCCTTTGTCGTCGACATGGACAAGCTCAACTATGCGAGCTCCGAGACGGCGACGATATCGATATCGGGCAGGCCGGACTCCTCGGCGACGCTCGTCGTGGTCCACCCGTCGACGCACAACGAAAAGGCGCGCCTGCCCATAGAGCTCGACCTCGAGGGCGTGTACGTGCACATGCTCGACCTCTCGGACTTTGCGCGCGGCATATACGCGGCGACGGCGTACTATGGCAACAACTCGGCCGACCAGACGTTCACCGTGGGCCTGCAGCCCAACGCGGGCCAGATGACGATGTCCACGACAAAGTCGCTCTACACGCCGGGCGAGCTCGTCACGGTCCTCGGCGTGAGCTCGCGCAAGCAGGCCCTCGTCGACCTCTCGCTCTCCGACCCGTCCGGCGAGGTGGTGAGGTCGGCGCAGACGTTCACGACGGCGGGCCTGAGGTTCACGGGGTCGTTCTTTGTCAGGTCGAGCCCCGAGCCGGGCACGTGGACGGTGACTGCCACGAGCGGGACGCAGTCGGCCACGACGTCGTTCGAGGTCGCCATCGAGGTGGCCACGGGGATATCGATGCAAGTCGAGGAGGCCGAGTCGGTCGCCGGCAGGGCGGTCCAGATACGCGGCGAGGGCGCGCTGGGGGGCCAGCCGGTCCAGATAACGATAACGCACGAGAACAGCGAGGTGATATTCGACCAGGTCGCGAGGTCCACGGCCGACGGCGCGTTTAGCGCCGAGTGGGTGATCCCGAGAAACCAGTACCCCGGCGAGTACACGATAAGGGCCGACGACACGGAGAGCTCGGTCGAGGCGACGTACACGGTAGAGTAGCGCGGGGCCGGCGCGGCGGCCTACGCGGACTCTTGGCGCGCCCTCGGGAACGCCCGGTCGCTTTTTTTGGGGGGCAGGGACGCGGCATTGGGATTTTACAGGCGGGGGCTCGCTTTCCTAACGCGTTAAATAGCAGCCCCTGTGCGCCGCGCGCGTGAACGCGTGGTTCTATGCAGTGCTGCAAGCCGCCATGGGGGCGTCCTCCCCAATACCCCGGGTGCGTCTATGGCACCTAAGGTGGCAAAGCGCCAAGCAGGCGGCCGCGGGGGCGCAGGTGCGCAGGTTGCTAGACGGCATGGCGGCGCAGGCAAGGGAGCATCGCGAGTGGCTCTCAGGGGGCGGCGGGGCGTGGGACGGAATCTCTGCCGCGTGCGGGAAAGGGAGGCTCGACGCCCTTGCCACGCGACTTGGGATGAGCGCCACGGACGGCTCCCCGAGGGACGTGATCCTGGCGGGTCTTTCAACCGTTGCCACGTACAACACAACCTGGGACATGCTGCTAGGGTCTGCCGCGGGGATGGCGCGCAAGAACTTTTTGGCAATCCGGAATGTGGAAGACGCAGTGAACAGGATTGTGCGGGATGCGTTTCAGCAAGCCTCCTATTATTACCGGGGGCTGTCTCTGGTGGAGCTTGAGAGCATACGCTCGGGAAAAATCCTCCCAGGGCCTGTCTATTCGTTTGTGTCCTTGTCGGCTGATCTTAAGGCAGCTATAGATTTTGCGTTTACCATGGGCATTCCGCCCAATTTCCCAAGAGTGGTGTTGGCAATAGACGCCCGCGCGGCACGTGCGTTAGGCGCCATCCCTGCTGTGTACTCCTTGGCATCTGACGTGCTGGATCTGCGCCCAGGCGCCGAAAGCGTCCACAGAACATTCCAGATCAGATACGCAGACGAGATCCAGGTCCATTTCTCGCCACAATGGCCGAGCGGCTCTGCCGCCATGGCAAGGTCTATCATAACCGTGTTGGAACCGCCGCCCGGAACTACCCGCCTCGCAAAGGAGCTAGGCGTGCCATGTGTGCCATACCGCGCCATTTTTCCCGCCGAGGCGGGCAGCGCCTGACAACCACATGGGCACATGGGCGCATTTCCCTGCCGGGGGCCCGTGCAGTTCCCTCCATTTTGGCACATGAGTTATATACTGTCGCCGCGGAGCCCTCCGTGATGGAAGAGAGGCTACGGGCTACGCCGCTGTGGGGGAACGAACCGTTTCCTGAGATATGGACAAACGGGGCGTGAGCGCCGGGGCAAACATGTCCTGGCAGAAATCCTCTGAAAATGTGGGCACGCGAGGCGCCCTTTCGATTACACGACAGGGATCTCACGGACACGCAATGCGGGACGCACCTCGAG
Organism: Cenarchaeum sp.; assembly: GCA_007570915.1. Taxonomy (GTDB): domain Archaea; phylum Thermoproteota; class Nitrososphaeria; order Nitrososphaerales; family Nitrosopumilaceae; genus JAHRAL01. The sequence continues at coordinate 4,005 of RKSK01000027.1, read as the reverse complement.
TTTGCCGGAGGAATTTCCCGTACAGGAGGAGGCAGCTACCGGAACGAGTTTCGCAACATGTGCGGCTGCTGGCAGGGCACGCCAGCGCAAACCCTGCGAGGCGCCTCACCAACAAGACTTTTGAGCGCCGCCGGGAAAAGATATCCAAGGAGTGGGTTCCTGGGGACGACGACACGCACGTCTCCCATGACGGGCACGACGCGCTTGCAGCCCCTGCCGTGGGTGCGTCCCGGCCACTCGAGGGCGGTCGTCTTTTTCCATGGGTGCCCGGAATGTGGCTCCGGCGCTGCCGTTCGTGGAACCGCAGCTGCTGCCTCCTGCACCCCGCGCGGCAACAGCAAGTCCCGCGTCCACGGCCCTTCCATCGCCGATCACGCTCCCGCCACGGGCTTGCCATGGCAACGCCGAGATAATACATGACGGCGGATGCGCGGACTCCGTGGCGCCGCTGCCCGCCCGCGATCGAGGCGGGGCATGGCGCCACGGCCACGTGGCTTGGCAGGGACATGCGGCCCACACAGCCACGGTCGGCTCGCCTGGCCATGGCCTGTCTGGCGCGTCTGACGGATGCCTGTTCCTGCCCTGCTCGGCGCCTTCGCGCACGTTTGAGACGGCCGGCGAGTTCCCGTGCTGTCGCGCGCTATCCCGTGGATGGCAGGCAAGGCCACCGCGCTCTGAGGGGCGCGCCGGAGCAGGGCAGGGACACGCGGCGAGCCGGGGCCGCGTTCCCGCCAGCACTCGCGTGTGGCCACGCGACCGGCGGGGCCGCAGCAGGTGCCGCCCCCCCGCGCGAGCCATCCGCCCGCCGAGCCCAGCTTCTCACAAGGTTAATTAACCTAGGCGCGCGCCCGCGCGCGCGCTTGGCGACATTCAAGCTTGCCATATCGGACTCGCGCGGCCGCTCGGCGACGCGCGAGCTAAAGGACGCCGAGGCCAACCAGCTCGTCGGCGCGGCGATCGGCGCCGAGCTCGACGGGGCCGCAGTCGGCCTCGCCGGCAAGATCAGGGTAACGGGGGGCAGCGACAAGTCCGGCGTGCCCATGCGCGGAGACGTGCACGGCGGCTCGCGCAAGTACGTCCTGCTCTCGCGCGGGGTCGGCCTGCCGCACGCCCCGCGCGGCCGGCGCGTGCGCAAGCTCGTGCGCGGCCGCGAGATAACCGAGGAGGTCTTTCAGGTGAACTGCCGCTATGACGGCGAGCTCGAGGAGCCGGGCGGCGACGCGGGCAGCGCGGCCGGCTCGCCGGAAGGGTCGGCAAAGGACGACGCGGGGGCCGGCAAGGGCAAGAAAGCCTAGCGCATGGCCGCAGGCAAGCCGGACGCCCCCGGCTGGAACGAGACGCTCCCCGACTGGTACGTCAAGATGCACGGCAGGCAGCCGTGCGTGAACATCGGGACCGCGGGCCACGTGGACCACGGCAAGACGACGCTCATACAGGCCCTCACGGGGAGGTGGACCAGCGTCCACAGCCAGGAGCTGCGGCGCGGGATCACGATCCGCGTCGGGTACACCGACGCGGCGTTCTACAGGTGCGCCTCGTGCGAGCCGCCGCTCGGCTCCTCGACGTCGCCGAGGTGCCCGGCGTGCGGCTCGGCCGCCGAGCTCTCGCGCGTGGTCAGCTTTGTCGACAGCCCGGGCCACGAGAGCCTCATGGCGAACATGCTCTCCGGCGCGGCCCTCATGGACGGCTCGCTGCTTGTCGTGGCCGCAAACCAAAAGGTCCCGCAGCTGCAGACCGAGGAGCACCTGCTGGCCCTTGACATACTCGGGATAACGCAGGTCGTCGTGGTCCAGAACAAGGTGGACCTGCTAACCTACGAGCAGGCCATGGCAAACCACGGCGCGATCGCCTCGTTCCTCAAGGGGGCCGGCAGGGCGTCGGCCCCCGTCATCCCGGTCTCGGCGCAGTCGTCGCTAAACACCGACGCGCTCATAGACTCGATAGAGCGCACAATCCCGACGCCCGAGAGGGACCCCTCCGAGGAGCCCGTAATGCACGTGCTGCGGTCGTTTGACGTGAACAGGCCGGGCACCGAGATCGCCAGGATCGCCGGCGGCGTGATCGGCGGCAGCCTCACGCAGGGGTCCCTAAAGGTCGGCGACGAGGTCGAGATCAGGCCCGGCGTGCTCGACGAGCGCCGCGGCCGCCACGAGCCGCTCACGACCGAGGTCACCTCGCTGGGGACCGGCGCGGGCCGCGTCGAGGAGGTGAGGCCCGGCGGCCTCGTGGCGATCGGGACCAGGCTGGACCCCGCGATGACGGCCGGCGACAGCCTCACGGGGTCCGTCATCGGCCGGCCGGGCTCGCTGCCCGAGAACGCGACGTCGGCGACGATGGACGTGAGCCTCTTCGACTCGGCAGTAGGCGAGGCGGGCACGAGGATCGCGCCGGTCAAGGCCGGCGAGATGCTGCGCCTGAGCGTGGGGACCGCGCCGGCCCTCTGCCAGGCCAAGTCGGCCAAGGGGGGCAGGGTGACCGTCGAGTTTCGCCGCAGCGTCTGCCTGCTGGGGGGGCGCAGCGTGGCGATCAGCCGCAAGATCGCCGACCGCTGGCGCCTCATAGGTGCCGGCAGGGTTGGCTGACGTGATCTGCGACACGAGCTTTCTCGTCCACGTGCACAGCGTGCGCGTTCGCAACATTGGCTCGCTCGAGACGGAGATCGGCGACATCTCGCTCGTGGTCCCCGACGCCGTGGTCGCCGAGCTCGAGCGCCTCGCGCCGTCTAGCCCCGGCGCGGCGCGAGCGCTGGGGGCCGCGCGCGCGGGCCGCACGATCGGCATAGGCCGCGGCGCGGCGCACGCCGACGCGGCGATCGTGGCGCACGTGAGGCGCAACGGCGGCATCGTCGCGACGATGGACAGGGCGCTCAAGCGCGCCGTCAGGGAGGCCGGCGGGTCGGTCATGTCCGTGTCGCGGGACAGGATTGTCATGGAGTAGGCGCTAGGCGCCGGAGAACTCGACAGTGTTGTAAAAGTAGGCCGCGTTGGTCTCGACGGCGCGGCGCGCGGGGACCTTTTTGGGGCCGGCCTCGCGCGTGTCCAGGGCCGCATGCGCGGCCCCGCACGCAAAGCAGAACGCCCAGAGCGCGTCCCTCTCCCTTAGCATCGTGGCGCAAAACGCCGCAGAAAATATGTCCCCCACGCCAGTCGTGTCGGCGACGGCCTTGACGGGCAGCGAGAGGCGGTACTCGCGGCCCCCCGAGAGCATCATAATGTCGCGGCCCGACGTGACGAGGACGTGCCCGACGCCGGCGCCAGCTAGCGCGCGCGCGCCGCCGCCGCCGGCAAGCGCGGCGAGCTCGTCCGTGTCGGCCTTTATCGCGGATATGCCGCCGAGGCCGGGCGCCTCGCCCGTGAGCGCTATGGCGCCTCCCTCGCCGGCCCTCCTCAGGAACCCCTGCGGGTCGACTAGCGTGAACGCCGAGTCGGCCTTTATCGCCTCAAGCGTCCCGGCGGCGATCTCGCCGCAGACCGGCGTGACTATGGCGCCGTCGGCGCCGCCCATGCCGTCGTACCCTATTGGCTCCCCGCCGCGCAGCAGGCGCAGCGCCCTCTCGCCGCCGCGCACGTCAAGCGCAAAGCGGACAGCCTCGGCGGCCGGCTCGCCGAGTATCCTGACGCCCTCGGCCTCGAGGAGCGCGCGCGCGCCGCCGGGCCCCATCCTCGTGTGGAGGTCGACGTCGGCGCGCAGCCTGCGCGCCGTCAGGCAGCAGTACGTGCCCGGCCCGCCCGGGGCCGCGACGCGCTCGCCGTCAACGGAGATCTCGTCCTCGGTGCAGCTCGCAAAGACGGCGACCCTCGGCACGTCGCGCGCGCCGCCGGCGCGCCGATTTAGGTGTGGCGGCGGCGCGCTCCCTGCCCGCGGCGGCGGCCCCGGCTGCCCGCGCCGACTTTGCCGCATTTTGCCCATTTTTGCCCGGCGCGCCCCCGTTTGCGCCTACGCAACACCGCCCCCTGGGCGGCAGGGCGGCCGCGGGGGGCGCGCCCGCCCAAACAGAAATATGCC
>RKSK01000128.1 GCA_007570915.1 Cenarchaeum sp. | reverse complement strand
GGGGCGCAAGGTCCATTGGCGGGCCGCGCCCCCCGACGGCGCGGCCAAAGACCGGCACAAACTTTTGCCAAAAACGAGCCGGGGACGGCGGGGCCGCCGATTGGACGACAGCCGCCGCCCCTGGGGCGGCACACAGGCCGGCCGCCTTGGGGAGATCCGGGAGGGGCCTGCCTAACAAGCCAAACCCGGCCGCCCGCGCCTGGCGGGAAAGGGCCGGGGACGGCGGGGCCTCCGCACGGCGACAGCCGCCGCCCTTGGGGCGACCCGCCGGGGGTCTCCCGGCGGCCAGCCCATCGCCGCGCGCAGGCGCCCAAAAGAGATAATACCGCCCCGCCCCGGCGCGCGCCGCATGGAACAACGCGCCGCGGCTGCCGCAGACTATGAGCGGGGCCTCGAGCTGGCCCGCGAGGGCCTCCACGAGGAGGCCGCCGAGCTCTTTGCGCGCGTGGCGGCCAACGACGCCTCCAACGCCGAGGCCCACCGCCTCTGCGGCGTCTCGCTGAACGAGCTGCGCCGCCACGAGGAGGCCATACGCCACCTCGAGGCGGCCCTGGCCGCAAGCCCAGAGATGGCGCCTGCCATAAACGAAAAGGGCCACGCGCTCTCGCGCCTAAACCGCCACGGCGAGGCCATCGAGTGCTTTGACCGCGCGATCTCCATGGGCCTTGACACGCACGACGTCCACGACAACCGCGGCTACTCGCTCTCAAAGGTGGGCCGCCACAGGGACGCGCTGGCGTCCTTTGGCCTGGCCATAGAGCGCGACGGCACGCACGCCGGCACGTACAACCGCCGCGGCTACTCGCTCTCCGTGCTCGGCCGCCAGGAGGAGGCAATCGCGTCCTTTGAGCGCGCAATCTCCATAGACGCCGGCCACGCCGGCGCGCACAGCAACCTGGGCCACGCGCTCTCGCGCCTGGGCCGCCACGAGGAGGCCATCACGTGCTTTGACCGCGCGATCGAGATAAGCCCGCGCCACTCGGGCACGTTCAACAACCGCGGCCACGCGCTCTCCGTGCTAGGCCGCCACTCCGAGGCCATCGAGTCGTTTGACCGCGCGATCGCGCTGGGCTCCTCGCACGCGGGGACGCTCAACAACAAGGGCCACTCGCTCTCAAAGGTGGGCCGCCACGAGGAGGCCCTCGCGTGCTACGAGGCAGCGCTCGAAAAGCGCCCGCGCCACTCGGGCATACTCAACAACCGCGGCTTTGCGCTCTCGCGCCTGGGCCGCCACGAGGAGGCCCTGGAGTGCTATGACGCCGCGCTGGCCGCCGGCTCGCCGCACCCCGGCACGCTCAACAACAAGGGCCGCTCGCTCTCGCGCCTGGACCGCCACGAGGAGGCCATCGAGTGCTATGACGCCGCGCTCGCCGTGGCCCCGGGTCACTACAAGGCGCAGGCCAACAAGGCCCACGCGCTCTCGCGCCTGGACCGCCACGAGGAGGCCGTCGAGTGCTATGAAAAGGCGATCGAGTCCGGCTCGCGCAACGCCGCCACGCACAACGGCCGCGCGCACTCGCTCCTGCGCCTGGGCCGCGCCGAGGAGGCCGTCGAGTCGTACAGGCGCACGCTCGAGGTGCGGCCCAACGACTATGCCGCGCACAACAACCTCGCGCGCGCGCTCGCCGGCCTGGGCCGCGCCGAGGAGGCCGCGCACCACGCCGGCCGCGCCGCCGAGCTCGACCCCGCGGGGGGGCACTAGCGCCCTTGCGCGCGCCAGCCGACCTCACGATGCGCATCTCGCCCTCGCTTGCGCCCTTTCCGGGCTCGCCGCCGGCCCACCTCGTGCCGTGGGCCTCGCACGCGCGAGACGGCTATGCGCTCGAGCTCGTCGCGATGAGCACGCACACGGGCACGCACGTCGACGCGCCGCTGCACTTTGACCCGCGCGGCGCGAGCGTCGACGAGATACCGCCCCCTGCCCTGGTGGGCCGCGCGCGCATCCTGCGCGCGCCAAAGGGCCGCGGCCAGAGCGTGCGCGCCGCCGAGCTAGAGTCCCTCGAGGCGCTCTCCGGCCGCCTCGAGCGCGGCTCGCGCCTGCTAGTCGAGACGCGCTGGAGCTCGCGCGAGGACCCCGCCGGCCCGCGCTACTATGACGGCAGCCCCGGCCTTGCGCCCGACGCCGCTCGCCTCCTCGCGCGCCGGCGCGTGGCCATGGTCGGGATCGACTCGCCGAGCGTGGATCCCGGCGGATCGGAGCGGTTTCCGGCCCACAGGGCCCTGGCGCGCGCCGGCGCGGCCGCCGTCGAGAACCTCTGCAACCTGCGCGCGGTCCGCGCCGGCGAGGCGAACGTCGCGGTCCTGCCGCTGCCCCTCGTTGGCGCCTCGGGCGCGCCGGCGCGCGCCGTCGCCCTCTAGGGCAGGACGCGCAGGGGCCGCCTGCGCCCGGCCGGCGGCGCGCCGACTATGGGGATCGCCTCGCCGCACGCGCACCTGTTGCCCTCGCCGAGCCTCCACGCCGTGACGGCAAAGCCGTCCCTCTCGACGACGGCCTCGCCGCACGACGGGCAGTACGTGCTCTCTAGCGCGTGGCCCGGCACGTTGCCGACGTACGCGTGGCGCAGGCCGACGTCGCGCGCGATCGCGTGGTGGGCCTCTAGCGTGCTGGCCGGCGTGCGCGGCACGTCGAGCATGCGATAGTCGGGGTGGAAGGCCAGAAAGTGGACTGGCGTGTCGCGCCCGAGCTCGTCATGGACAAACTCGCAGAGGCGCCTACAGTGCGCGGGGTCGTCGCCAATCCCTGGCACGACGAGGTCGGTGATCTCTATGTGGATGCGCGTCGTGTCCCTGATGCGCAGGAGCGTCTCGAATATGGGCGCTGGGTCGGGCACGCCGATGTGCCTGCGCATGAACTGCGGCTCGGCGTTCCCCTTAAAGTCGACGGTGATGCAGTCAAGGAACTCGGCCATGACGCCCACTGCCTCGGGCGTGGCGTACCCGTTGGAGACGAACGCGTTGTAGAGGCCGCGCCTGTGCGCCTCGAGCCCGCAGTCGCGCGCAAACTCGACAAATATGGTCGGCTCGTTGTACGTGTAGGCGATGCCGTCGGCGCCGGCGGCCACGGCCGCGTCGGCGACGTCGCGCGGCGACATCTCGGCGCCCTCGACGCGCCTCCTCTGGCTGATGTCGTGGTTTTGGCAGTACGAGCAGAGCCAGTTGCAGCCGGCCGTCGCTATCGAGTAGACGCGCGAGCCGGGCCTATAGTGGACCGCGGGCTTTTTTTCAATGGGGTCGACGTGGCCTGCTATGACGCGCCCGTACGCGCGCAGGCCGAGGCGCCCGCCGTCGTTGCCGCGGACCCCGCAAAGGCCGTCCTGCCCGCAGGCGAGCTCGCAGTAGCGCGCGCACGCCGTGCACCTGACGCGCCCGCCCCCAAGGCTCTCGTAAAGCGTCTCGCCGCGGGCCATCGCGCGCCGCCGGCCGCGCCCGCCCCCTATATTTGGGCCGGCCGCGCCGCGCCCGCGATCCCAAGCGCCGCCGCGCCCGCCCCCCGCGGGATTGGCCGCGGGCCGCGCCCCCGGTTCCTGGCCGGGCCGGCGATCGCCCGGGGGATCATGTCCGCGGCCGCGCCACAGGGATCGCCCGGTGGCGGCAGGCCACTGCCCGCGCGCTTGCGATCATGATCGCAGCGCCACTGTCGGGAGGCGGCGGGCCAGCAAAAGCCTTTGTGGGGCGGATCGCGCGCGCCGGCGGGGCGCAGCCGCCAGAACCTTCCGCGCCGAAAGCCTGCCCGCCCCGCCCGGCAGGGCGCGGGATCTTGTCTAGAAATTGGATCCGGTTCGTGAACAACTGTTGCGGGATCGCCTTAATGGCTGAGCGGCCGCGCCCCCGTGGGCGATGAAGGCGGAAACGCCTGCTGCGATCGCGATCGCGGTGCGCGGGGATCGCGGGGGGCTCCCACGGGCATGACGCGGCCCGGGGCCGCGGGCAGGCGGCCCGGCCCGGCGTGGGATCCCATGGGGCACGCAGTGGGCGCCGGGGGCGCGGCGTGGCGCCAGCCGCTCTTTGCGGACGCCTCCGGAAACCCGCGCAGCCGCTCCGGCGACGACGCCTACTACACCCTTGGGTGCGTCACGGGGAGCCCCGAGACCCTGGGCACGCTCTCAAAGATGCTGTACGGGCTCAAGCTGGGCCTCGTGCCGGGCAGGGATCCGAGCTCGTGGGAGCTCCACGGCGTGCGCATAAACCACAGGCGCAGGGGCTATCCCCTAAAGCCGCGCACAGAGGCCGCGAGGCTGGCCACGTTCGGCGCCGCCACCAGGGCCATATGCGAGTCCGGCGTGACGCTCCTTGTGGTTGTGGTCGACAACAGGAGGGCCTATGCGGAGTTTGGGCCGGGCGCCAACATCTCTGGCACGGCGTGGACGCTCTTTCTCGAGCGGTGCGAGCTGTGCCTGCGCGAGCGGGGAAAGGGGGTTTTAGGGCATGTGGTGTCCGACAGGTCTGGAGGCGCGGACATGCGGCAGACCCGCGCGCTTGTTTTTGACTCTATGCGTCGGCGCAACCCCGCGTCGGGCGTCCGCACGTCCCGGATCGCCGGCATAGAGTTTGTGGACTCCCTGGACAGCCCCCTGGTGCAGGCGGCCGACATCATGGCCTACATCATCAGCCGCGACATCAACGGCGACGGGAGGTTTGGCGAGATGGCGGGGAGCCTCCGGGAAAGGACGTGGGTCAGCGCCGACGGCGTGCGCCGCGGCTGGAAGAGCATCTAGGGGCGGGGCGACAGTCCTACTGAAGGCAGGGTTGTTGTCGCCCCTAGGGCCGCCACAACCTGCAGCCTTGGCGGGGCTCGCGCGGGCGGGGCCTATTAAGTGGTCCGGGCCGCCCTGGGCGCGGGCGCGCCGCGGGGCGCCCCTGCGCGCACGGCGAACGCCGACCGACCGCGCGCGTCTGCGACCCCGCGCCACGGATCCGTGGGAGGGCCGCCGCGGTCACGAGGCAGGGCCGGCAGGCGGGCCCGGGCGCCCCCACGAACCTCTTGGCAGGGCAGGCGGCCGGCTCTGGGATCATGATCGCAGACGTGCCACAAGACGCTTGGCGGCAATTAGCGACTGACCACAACACCGATCATGGCCGCAGCGGCGCGCCAAGACTCGCGCCGGCCCCGCAAAAGACTTTGGCGGATCGAGCGCGCCCGCCCCGCCCGGCAGGGCGCGGGATCTTGTCTAGAAATTGGATCCGGTTCGTGAACAACTGTTGCGGGATCGCCTTAATGGCTACGCGGCCGCGCCCCCGCGGGCGATGAGGGCGGAAACGCCCGCTGCGATCGCGATCACGATCGCGGCGCGCGGGGATCGCGGGGGGCGCCCACGGGCATGACGTGGCCCGGGGCCGCGGGCAGGCGGCCCGGCCCGGCGTGGGATCCCGTGGGGCACGCCGTGGGCGCCGGGGGCGCGGCGTGGCGCCAGCCGCTCTTTGTGGACAGCTCCGGAAACCCGCGCAGCCGTTCCGGCGACGACGCCTACTATACCCTTGGGTGCGTCACGGGGAGCCCCGAGACGTTGGGCAGCCTCTCGAGGCCCATGTACGGGCTCAAGCTTGGCCTCGTGCCGGGCAGGGATCCGAGCTCGTGGGAGCTCCACGGCGTGCGCATAACCCACAGGCGCAGGGGCTACCCCCTAAAGCCGCGCAGAGGCCGCGAGGCTGGCCGCGTTCGGCGCCGCCACCAGGGCCATATGCGAGTCCGGCGCGATGCTCCTTGTGGTCGCAGTTGACAACAAAAGGGCCTATGAGAAATTAGGGCCGGGCGCCAACATCTCTGGAATGGCGCGGACGCTCTTTCTCGAGCGGTGCGAGATGTATATGCGCTATCGGGGGGCAGGCGTCATGAGACGCGTGATATCAGACAGGGCGGGCAGCGTTGACATGCGGCAGACCCGCGCGCTTGTTTTTGACTCTATGCGCCGGCGCAACCCCGCGTCGGGCGTCCGCACGTCCCGGATCGCCGGCATAGAGTTTGTGGACTCCCTGGACAGCCTAATGGTGCAGGCGGCCGACATCATGGCCTACATTATCAGCCGCGACATCAACGGCGACGGGAGGTTTGGCGGGATGGCGGGGAGCCTCCGGGAAAGGACGTGGGTCAGCGCCGACGGCGTGTGGCTAGGCTGGAGGGAGATTTAGGGGCGGGGCGACAGTCCCACTGAAGGCAGGTTTGTTGTCGCCCCTGGGGCCGCCACGTACTGCAGCCTTGGCCGGGCTCGCGCGGGCGGGGCCCATTAAGTGGTCCGGGCCGCCCCGGGCGCGGGCGCGCCGCGGAAAAACCCGACTGCCGGGCATCCCGCCGCCCCGGGTCGCCGGGCTCGCGCCCGCCGCCCCGCCGGGCGCCGCAACCCTAAAAGCCCCTCGCCGCGCGCGCGCGCCCCGTGAGCAGGCCGGGCAACGCGTGGAGGCGCGTGAGGGGGCGCATAACGGGCAGGCCGGCGAACTTTTCGTGGGTCATCGACGGCGAGCTCGCCGGCTCGGCGGCCCCGACGTCAAGGGCAGAGCTCGACTGGGCAATGGGGCAGGGCGTCGACTCGATAATCACAATGACCGAGGACGCCCTCCCGGCCGGGTGGGCGGGGGCGCTCGGCGGCTACCTCCACGTCCCGACGCCGGACCTCGAGGCGCCGACCGGCGAGGGCATTGCGCGCGCAGTCGGCTTTGCGCACTCGGAGATATCCGCGGGCCGGCGCGTCATGGTCCACTGCGCCGCCGGCATGGGCCGCGCCGGCACGATACTGGCGTGCTATCTCGTGGCCCACGCGGGCCTCACGGCCGCCGAGGCGATCGCCAGGGTGCGACGCGAGCGGCCCGGCTCGATCCAGTCGCCGCCGCAGGAGCGGGCCATAGCCGAGTACGAGCGGCGCCTGCGCGCTACTCGGGCCTAGACTCTGACACGAGGCGGCCGCCCTCCGCGCGAACCGAGACGCTCGCGCCCCCGTCAAAGTGCAGCGTGACCCCGCCGGCCGCGTCGGGATCCTCGACCCTGACAAGGTCTTTCATGCGGACGCCGTCAAACTTTGCCATGGCCGTCACTCTGGTATCGAGACGGTCTCGACGCGGTCCCCGTCTGCCTTGATGAACAGGAACCGGTTGTCCTTGAATATTATCGTGATCCCCCCCTCCTTGTCGGGCTCCTCTACCTCGAGGACGGGCTGGCCGAGCAGGCCGTCATACTTTGCCATTGCCGCGCGCGCCCCCAAAAGCGCCCCTTATATCCCTATAGCGTGATGCTGCCCGACGCGCCGGCCCTGTGGCTCTCGGCGCCGGCGTACTCGTGCTTTTGCCACGACGCCCAGACCTCGGCGGCCAGCTCGTGCGTGCCGCCCCCAAGAACCCCGGGGTCAAAGGCGATGCGCTCCTCAAAGTCAAAGAGGGCGGCCCGGACGCCCTCGACGGTAAGGGGTATCACGGGCTCAAAGTTCCTCGAGACCTGGACCCAGATGCGGCGGTCCCTCATGGGGTTTACGAGCTTGGGGTTGCGCGTCCAGAATATGGCCGCCTTGCGGTACGAGTCGACCTCGCGGCCCAGGGCCCTCCTGCCCGACCTCAGCCTCACGCCGTAGCGGATCTTGAAGAGGTTGTCGTGCGCGTCATACGCCCGCCCCCAGGCCTCCTCGCCAAAGGCCTCGCGCACGGCGCCGGCGACCGAAAAGGAGACCGTCGCGGCGGCCTTTTGGCCCGCCTCGGCCCCGATCCTGGCCCCCTCTATGCGGCTTGCGCCCGCCATCGGGCCGAGGGTATTTATAGCCGCAATAAGTGCCTTTTGGGGGATGGGCGCGCATGTGATCGCCTCGACGGCCCGCGAGGTCAGCGTCTCGCTGACAGAGTCGGACATTGGAACGCTGTACGTGATCCAGCGCGAGCTCCTCGCGAGCCCGTCAGTCGACTTTGCCGGCGTCATCGTCAAGCACCCCCTCACCAACGAGTGCTGGATGCGCGTGAGCACGACAAAGGGCAACCCCCTCGGCGAGATGGAGCGCGCCGCCGCCGCGGCCCTCAAGGCCGCCGGCGAGATCAGGGCGGCCCTGCCCGCGGCGGGCCGGTAGGGATGAGGTTCTGCCCCAAGTGCGACGCGAGGCTCCGCTCCGGCGCGGAGGGGGGCCTCACGTGCCAGAGGTGCGGCCACTCCGAGGGCGGCGGGAAGGCAAAGGCGCCCAAGAGGGCAGGGCCGGAGGCCGCGCGCGCGTTCAAGGTCCTGGACGAGTCCGAGGCGCGCGGCCCCGAGTCGACGATCGAGAAGGAGTGCGAAAAGTGCGGCAACGGCGAGGCGATCTGGTGGATGCTCCAGACGCGCAGCGCCGACGAGCCGACGACGCAGTTTTACCGCTGCACAAAGTGCTCGCACACGTGGCGGGACTATTCCTAGCGCGCGGCGATCCTGGCGGGCGCCGCGGGTTTGCGCCACGCGCCCTGTCGGCGATCACGTTGGCTCCCTGCCCAACGCCCGCTAGCACAAGCCTGCCGTGTGTTATGCGGCGTTTTTGCGCATGCGCGCTTGCGGGCAAGGCCGCGCGGCAGCCCAGGCCTGCCCGCTCGCCGCGCGCGCCGGCATGTTCTGGCGCCATGCCGCAAAAGCGGCGGGCTGTGGGGGCACAAGACCGCGCGCAGCGCGGGAGGCGCGGCGGGGGCCTGACAGGGCTCACGCGCAGCAGTCTGCGGCCTTCTTGCGCAAGTTCGACGCGGGAAAGGCGCCGCGCGCGTTCCCGATGCGCATCCCCGGCGGGCGCGGGAGGGGGGCGCAGCACACCATGATCACAGGGAGGAGGAAAAAGAGCCAGGGCAGGGGGCCGGAGGGGAAGCACACCGCGTTCGCCACCAGCATGTCGTCGGCCGGCCCGGACGGGCCGTGCCCGCGCAGGCGGGGGGCCAGGATCGGCCACAGGCTGCCCGCGCAGGCGCGCATGCGCGCCTGCGC
>RKSK01000065.1 GCA_007570915.1 Cenarchaeum sp. | reverse complement strand
GCCGGACCTCCTGTACGTGACGAGGCTGCCCGAGCCGGCCGTGGCCACGAGGACCTGCGGGCCGGTGTGGCTGTGCAGCTTTGTGCGCGCCCCGGCGTAAAACCTGACGTCAAAGACGCGCGTCGCCTCGCCCCTGCCCGCCGGCGCGGCCTCGGCGAGCCTGACCCTGCCCGTAAAGTACTCCGGCCTGGCCCTCCTCGAAGCCCCGCGACCCGCCATGCGGGGGCGCCCCGGGGCCCGCGCGTATATACGCTGCGCCGGCGCGGCGCGCTAGGTTAAAAGGCGCCCGCGCGCGCGGGGAGGCCGTGCGGACGTCGATCGCGTGCAAGCCGCGGACGCTCGTGCTGCGGCGGCGCATGGGCGACGAGGAGGCCGGCGCGGCAGTCGAGTCGAGAAAGGCCGCGGCCTTTCGGACGCTCCTCTCCTCGCCGCGCAAGGCCGACGTCCACACGCACTCTGTGCGCGTGGCGTACGAGGCAGTCACGATGCTCTCCGGCAGGCACACGGCTACCTACTACCGCAAGGCCACGCACACCATACGCGTCGACCACAACGTCGTCCGGGTCGAGGCCGGCGACGGCGCCTTTGAGGCGAGGCCGCAGTCGCGCATCGGCCGCGCCGTCTCGGGAAGGGGCGCGTCGCGGCGCGTCGACCTGGAGGTCGAGGAGCTCGTCGCCGACGAGCGCGAGGGGCGCGTGTTCGTCGACCACCACGGGAAGGCGACGGCGTTTTCCCACAGGACGGGCGCGCGCGACGTCGAGCCGTACCCAAGGCGCGTCCTCGCCTCCGCGGGGGCCGTGCGGGACCCCGAGGCGACCCGGGACGAGCTCGTCGCGCGCCTGCGCGAGGCCGTCTCGCCTGGCCTCGACGCGTCCTCCGTGCGGGACCTGGACGAGTCCCTCGAGGTGACGGCGATCGACCGCATATACGTCCCCATAGTCGAGGCGCGCCTCGTGGGGCCAAAGCGGCGCGTCAGGATACTGCGCATAGACGCAGTCAGCCGGCGGCGCCTCAAAGCCTGAGCATCTTTTTGACGCGCGCGTCGTCGGCGAGCGGCTCAAAGGCCGCCTCCTCGCGCGCCCACGCCCTGATCGTCTTTGCGTCGCGCTTTACTGCGCGCGAGAGCATCTCGACGGCCTCCTCGTCGCGCCGCAGGGCCGCGAGGCTGCGCGCCACGGCGTACATGACGCTTGCGTTCTCGGCGTGGCCTGGCGGCAGGCCGCGCAGCACGCCGAGGGCGTCGCCGTGCCTGCCGAGCTCGGCGAGCTCGATTCCCCTGTGGAACAGCGCGTCCATGTGGCCCGCGTCGGCGCGGAGGGCCGCCTCAAAGCAGCGCAGGGCCTCCTCGTGCCTGCCCACGCTGCCCAGGACAATCCCGCGGTAAAAGTGCGCGTTGGCGTTCTTTGGGCCCAGGCGCACGGCCCTCTCGATGCACTCGAGGGCCTCCTCCTCCCTGCCTAGCCTGTGGTGGAGGACGCCGAGGTTAAAGTGCGCCGCGGCGTGGCGCGGGTCGGACTTGATGGCCTCGGCGTACGTGGCCACGGCGCCCTCAGTGTCGCCGAGTTCGGCCATGGCTATGGCCTTGTTGTTGAGCGCGCGCGCGTCGCCCGGCGAGGCCTCGAGGGCCGCGTCGAGGCACGTTATGGCGTCCGAGTACCTCTTCATCTGGTTGAGCGCAATCCCGCGGTCGCACAGCGCGCGCGCGTTGCGCGGGTCGTCCTTTAGGAGGCGCGCCAGCAGCGACGCGGCGGCCTTCGCGTTGCCCCTTCGCATCATCTCGCGCGCCTGCCGCGCGAGCTCGGCGGGGTCGGCCCTTTTGCCAAACATCACCCGCCGCCCCTCCCGAGCATGGCCGAAAAGCGCTCCGCCGCGCCGACTAGCCCGCGTATGTCAGACGGCGTGTGGGCCGCCGAGACGGCCCCGAGCTTGCCGGGCAAGAAGAATATGCCGTCGCGCGCAATCATCTCAAAGTGGAACCGGTGGAGGAGCGCGGTGTCGCAGCGCGCCGCGTCGGCCGCGCTGCGCACGGGCCGCCCGCCCGCCGAAAAGTGCGCCATGAACAGCGACCCCATGCCTGTCGTCACGGCGCGCCCGTCAAGCGCGCGCTCGAGGCCGCGCCGCGCCGCCTCGCCGAGGCGGCCGATCCTCCCGTACACCGACGCGCGCGAGCGCAGGGCACGGAGAGTCGCGAGCCCTGCGCTCATCGACGCGGGGTTTGCCGAGAACGTCCCGCCGCCCACGTACGACCTGCTCCCCCTCCCAAACTCGGACGTGTTGGCGACGCTCATGGCCTCGTCCGTGCCGCACATGGCGCCTATCGGCATTCCGCCGCCGACTATCTTGCCCAGCGTCACAATGTCCGGCTCTAGGCGCATTGTGGGGTAGAGGCAGCCTAGCCTAAACCTGAACCCCGTCACGATCTCGTCTAGCACGAGCAGCGCCCCGCACGAGCGCGCAAACTCCTGCAGGCCGCGCATATAGTCGCGGCTGCAGGGGACGCACCCGCCGCCGCCGAGGAGCGGCTCGACGACAATGCATGCGAGCTCGCGCCTCACGCGCCGCAGCGCGCGCACAGACCCCTCGAGGTCATTGTGGGGTATCGTCACAATGTTCCTCTCGCCGTACACGCCGCGCGACTCGGAGCCGTACGGCCAGTTGACCGACTTTAGCAGGTCAGACGCATAGCCGTGCCACCCGCCCCCGACCTTTGCGACCACCCTGCGGCCCGTGCGCGCGCGCGCGATGCGAGCTGCGTACATGACGGCCTCGGTGCCAGACGCGACATAGCGCGTCTTTTCGGCCACGCGGACCGACCTGGCGATCTCCTCGCTCAGCTCTATTGACGGCTTGCTCACGGTGCCGTGCATCCACCCGCGCCCGAGCTGCGCGGCAATCGCGCGCCTCACGGCGGGGGGCGCGTGGCCCAGTATGAGCGACCAGTGGCCCATCCAGTAGTCCGTGTAGCGGTTGGCGTCGGCGTCCGTTATGTGCTGCGCGCGCGCCGAGACGGCGACAAAGGGGTATGGGTCAAAGTGCCTGATGTTGTGGTGGACGCCGTTGACGTGCAGCCTCGCCGAGACGGCGTGGAGGCGCCGCGAGCGCGGCGTCTTTTTGCGGTATGCGGCCTCGGCGTCTGCGCGCACGGTTCCGCGGGCCGCGCGCGTCGGTAATTTAACCACGCGGAGCGCGGTACGGTATGGTACCGACATGCGCGCGCAGGCGGCGCACGTGGCGGTTCCGTGGTGGACACGCGGCCTGCGATCGTCCAATGGGTTTATAACCAACTGGGTTTGGGTGGCGCCCGTGCGCGACGCAAGTGCGGCGCCCGTGGTGAGGTGTGGCGATGTGCCATTCTGTGACCCGTGGGCCTCCAGTCTCGCATACAGAGATGAGGGGCAGACCCAGAGGTCTGCCCTGAGCATGTGAAGACAAGTGCATTCCGTCCAATTCAGTTAGGTACTTCGAAAGATCCACAATCCGGTTGATCCTGCCGGACCTGACTGCTATCGGATTGATACTAAGCCATGCGAGTCGTTGCAGCAATGCAAGGCAAACGGCTCAGTAACACGTAGTCAACCTAACCTGCAGACGGGGATAACCTCGGGAAACTGAGAATAATACCCGATAGGCCACGGTGCCTGGAATGGCCCGTGGCCCAAACGATTTATCGCTGCAGGATGGGACTGCGGCCTATCAGCTTGTTGGTGAGGTAATGGCCCACCAAGGCGATAACAGGTACGGGCTCTGAGAGGAGAGGCCCGGAGATGGGTACTGAGACACGGACCCAGGCCCTATGGGGCGCAGCAGGCGAGAAAACTTTGCAATGTGCGAAAGCACGACAAGGTTAATCCGAGTGGTTCCTGCTTAGGGAACCTTTTGTCAGTCCTAAAAGCACTGACGAATAAGGGGTGGGCAAGTTCTGGTGTCAGCCGCCGCGGTAAAACCAGCACCTCAAGTGGTCAGGAGGATTATTGGGCCTAAAGCATCCGTAGCCGGCCGTGTAAGTTTTCGGTTAAATCCACGCGCTCAACGCGTGGGCCGCCGGGAATACTGCACGGCTAGGGAGTGGGAGAGGTAGACGGTACTCCGTAGGAAGGGGTAAAATCCTGTGATCTATGGATGACCACCTGTGGCGAAGGCGGTCTACTAGAACATGTCCGACGGTGAGGGATGAAAGCTGGGGGAGCAAACCGGATTAGATACCCGGGTAGTCCCAGCTGTAAACTATGCAAACTCGGTGATGCGCTGGCCTTTGCCAGCGCAGTGTCGCAGGGAAGCCGTTAAGTTTGCCGCCTGGGAAGTACGTACGCAAGTATGAAACTTAAAGGAATTGGCGGGGGAGCACCACAAGGGGTGAAGCCTGCGGTTCAATTGGAGTCAACGCCAGAAATCTTACCCGGAGCGACAGCAGGATGAAGGTCAGGCTGAAGACCTTACCAGACAAGCTGAGAGGTGGTGCATGGCCGTCGCCAGCTCGTGCCGTGAGATGTCCTGTTAAGTCAGGTAACGAGCGAGACCCTTGCCTCTAGTTGCCACTATTGCTCTCCGGAGCAGTCGGGCGAATTAGCGGGACCGCCGCAGTTAATGCGGAGGAAGGAAAGGGCTACGGCAGGTCAGTATGCCCCGAATCTCTGGGGCCACACGCGGGCTGCAATGGTAGTGACAATGGGAACCCAAACCCGAAAGGGGGAGGCAATCCTCAAACGCTACCACAGTTATGACTGAGGGCTGCAACTCGCCCTCACGAATATGGAATCCCTAGTAACTGCGTGTCATTACCGCGCGGTGAATACGTCCCTGCTCCTTGCACACACCGCCCGTCGTTTCATCGAAGTTTGCCTTTAGCGAGGTGACGTCTAGTTGGCGTTATCGAACTTGAGGTAAGCGACGAGGGAAAAGTCGTAACAAGGTGACCGTAGGGGAACCTGCGGTCGGATCACCTCCTTAGACCAGAATTGTGCGGTTGCACAAGTCTTCACAGCATCGATGCAATGCGGCACGAAAGTGCCGTATGAAGGATGTAGTGGGCGCCCCCCCAGGGCGCCTGCGATGATCGTCGTGCATAGTCGTGTAATATGTGGCTGAACATGCCGGTGTATAGACGCCAGTAGGTGAATTGCTAGGCTTGAGGAGAGACGAAGGACGTGGCAAGCTGCGATAAGCTCGGGGAAGGCGCACGCATCCTATGATCCCGAGATGTCCGAATGGGAATCCTGCCCTTTGGGCACTCCATCGCATGGGCGGTGGAGGTCGAACCGTGGGAATTGAAGCATCTTAGTACCACGAGGAAGAGAAATCAACAGAGATTTCCCAAGTAGCGGCGAGCGAAAAGGAAAGAGCCCAAACTGAATCCTTCGGGAGATGTGGTGTTTTGGCATGGCGACACGGCCCCTAGAACACAGCCAAAGTGTCCTGAAAAGTTCCGGCGTAGCGGGTGATACCCCCGTAGGCGAAGTGGTATGGGTGGCCTAGCCAATGCCCGAGTATCTGTCCTTGGCAGTGGGCAGTGAACATGGGTGAAAGTAGCATCCAAGGCTAAATATCTCTCAAGACCGATAGTGGACTAGTACCGTGAGGGAAAGCTGAAAAGCACCCCGGAAGGGGAGTGAAAAGTGCATGAAACCTATTGGTTACAGACGTGCGTGGCATGAAAGGCGGTTTTTTCGGGCTGGACGTTCCAGCAATGGGGCAGAAGGCCCGAGCCCAGACCGTCAGTGTCACGCGTTCCGTCTCGAAACACGGGCCAGGGAGCTTGCTGTCATGGCGAGCCTAAACCTAAAAAGGTGGAGGCGAAGGGAAACCGAGTTCTCGCAGCATCGCGAGGAGAAGCGTGTGAAAGTGCGTAGAGTCATGGCGGTAAGGCTAGAAGCCAGTCGATCTATCCCTGAGCAAGATGAAGGTGGGCGAAAGCCCACTGGAGGTCTGAAGCAGTACTGACGTGCAAATCGTTTGTGTGACTTGGGGATAGGGGTCAAAAACCAATCTAGACTGGCGCTCGCTAGTTCCAATCGAAGCGTCTCGCAGGGCGTGCTCTGTGGAGATTGTGTTTCCGGTAGAGCACTGATAGGGCGGCGCGGGGAGTAAAATCCTCACCGCCCATTCAAACTCCGAACGGATGCACATCGTAGAAGCAGGGACACGGGTTCGTCTGACGTAAGGTTGACGACCGAAAGGGGTTTAACCCAGACTAGAGTTAAGGTCCCCAAATCTTTGCTAAGTGTCAAGCGGAAGTGCGTGTTCGCACCAAGACAGCAGGGAGGTAAGCTCAGAAGCAGCTATCCTTTAAAAAGTGTGTAACAACTTACCTGCCGAGTGCGGGCGCCGCAAAAATGGACGGGGCTAAAGCAAAGTACCGATACTCTGGATGGCCGCCTATGGCGGTCCATGGTAGATTGGCGTAGTGATTGGGAAGAAGCAGGGCGGTGACGTCCTGTGGACCGGTTTCTATTGCAGATCCTGGCGGCAGTAACAGCATAGTATGGTGAGAATCCATACCACCGCAAGCGTAAGGGTTTCCAGGCAATGCGTTTTCAGCCTGGAGTTAGTCGGCCCTAAGGGTTGCCTCAACAGAGCAACTCGAATGGCAAACTGGTTAATATTCCAGTACCGCGCAGAAGGCGCTTGAACCGCACAGGTAGCTTCGAGATAGGGGGTGCATAACCGTCGTTATGTCTAACCGTTCGAGGTCGGGGGAGTGTCGTAATGACGAGAACCCGACCGAGGCGGGAATGGCCCCGCGTTGGCGGGGTTTTCCCGAGTCCCGGAGACCGTGAAAGCCCGTGCGGCTAGCCGACTGCGCGCCCGTACCCAGATCCGACACAGGTGCGCTGGCTTAGAAAGCCAAGGTGCTACGGGTATAACGTATGGCGAGGGAATTCGGCAAATTAGTCCTGTAGCTTCGGTATAAGGGATGCCTGCCGTCTTCGTGAAGAGCGGGGATGGCAGGTTGCAATGACAAGGGGGTCTCGACTGTTTAATAAAAACACAGGCGACTGCTAGTCCGAAAGGATGCGTATAGTCGCTGAATCCTGGCCGGTGCTGGTACCTAAAACTTGGGTTCAACCGAGCTAAGGGCCAGTTAACGCCGGGAGTAACTCTGACTCTCTTAAGGTAGCCAAATGCCTTGTCGGGTAAGTTCCGACGCGCATGAATGGAACAACGAGGGCCCCACTGTCCCCGCCTGCAACCCGGTGAAGCCACATAAGGTGGACGAACAGTCCATCATCTTCCATCGGGGAGAGAAGACCCCGTGGAGTTTTACTGCAGCTTGTGCTTGTGGTATAGTAAGGATTGCACAGTGTATCCGGGAGCCATGCCCGCCGCCCTCCGGGGTTGCGGGAAGCGACGATGTAACACCGGACCTTTCTTGCAGTATCGCTTATCCGGCGCGAGTCGGAGACACGTGCAGGTGGGCAGTTCGGCTGGGGCGGCACCCCTTTGAAAAGATATCAAAGGGGCCCAAAGTTTAGTTCAAGCGGGTCAGAAATCCGCTGAAGAGGGCAAAGCCACAAACTAGACTGACTGGATTTCCAAACGCACGGAATTCAGAGACGAAAGTCTGGCTTAGCGATCCTTCGTGTGCCCGCTATTGGGGCCCGGAGGTGACAGAAAAATTACCCCAGGGATAACAGGCTCGTCGCGGGCGAGAGCTCCTATCGACCCCGCGGTTTGGTACCTCGATGTCGGCTTTTCCTATCCTGGTCCTGCAGCAGGGGCCAAGGGTGAGGCTGCTCGCCTATCAAAAGGGAACATGAGCTGGGTTTAGACCGTCGTGAGACAGGTCGGTCTCTGCCTGATGGAAGCGTGGGTGTCTGAGGGGAAGTTGCTCCGAGTACGAGAGGAACAGAGCAGCGTGGCCTCTGGTCTACCGGTTGTCTGACAAGGCAGGCCGGGCAGCTAAGCCGTTTGGGCTAAGTGCTGAAAGCATCTAAGCACGAATCCCATCCCGAGACAAGACATCCTTTCGCAAGATGAAGGTTCGCAGAAGAAGACTGCGTTGATAGGATGGTGGTGTAGACCACAAGCTTCGGCGAGTGGTGAGCCAGCCATTACTAACCAACCGACACACCGGTTCAGCCACTTACATAGAGGCTATGCACGACGTCATTTTTGATTTTCCCTAGCGGACGCTATGCGCGGCTGCGCGCGCAGGCGTGGCTAGGTTTTTATTTTTGTCCGCCCGCGCCCGCGCCCATGGCACGCGGCGACGGCCACGAGTACCGCGCGTACGACGCGAGGTGCGAGCGCCTGCTCGGCGAGGACATGGTGCGCTTTGCCGGCGTCATAGACGCCGACGGCCGCCTGGTCGCCGGCGGCTTTAGCCAGGACATATCCCCGCTGGAGCGCGACGAGGAGCGCCTGCGGTCGTTCATGAAGTTTATCTCGAGGATCACGATCAGCAACGAGCACGACGACAGCCTCGGGCCGGTGAACTATATCGCCGTCCGCCGCGACAAGGCTGTCCTTGTCAGCTTTCCGTTTCCGGTGAGCAGCGTGCTCCTCCTAGTTTCGGCCGAGCCGGAGGTCGACATTGAGAGCATGGCGTCGCGGATCGTCGAGCTGTTCAGCGGGGTGAGCTGAGTGGCCACGGCGAGGGCGACGTTTGCGGCGGGGTGCTTTTGGCACGTCGAGGAGATGTTCCGCCAAATACCGGGGGTCACCGACGTGCGGTCGGGGTACTCGGGAGGAGACTCCAAAGACCCGACGTACGAGGACGTCTGCACCGGCGCGACGGGCCACGCCGAGTCCGTAATGGTGACATATGACGAGGACGCCGTGGGCTATGGGCGACTCCTCGAGGCGTTCTGGTCCGGCCACGACCCCACGACGCCCAACCGCCAGGGCCCGGACGTCGGGACGCAGTACAGGTCGGCGATATTCTTCCACACGCCCGAGCAGGAGGCCGCCGCGCGCCGCTCGGCCGACGAGCTGGCCCGGTCGGGCCGCCTGCGCGCGCCCATAGTCACGCAGATATTGCCGGCCTCCGAGTTTTACGAGGCCGAAGAGTACCACCAGCAGTACATCCGCAAGGCGCGGGGGCGCTAGGCCCGCGCACGGCCCCTAAAGGGTTAAATCACGCCGCCCGGGGCGCGCGCGCCAGGATGGCAGAGCCGCAAAAGATATCGTCGCTCGTGACTGGGGGCGAGGCGTCGGCCGGCCCGCCGCTCGGGCCGGCCCTCGGGCCGCTGGGGGTCAACATCATGGAGGTGATAGGGGCCATCAACGAAAAGACGGCCGACTTTAAGGGCATGAAGGTCCCAGTCACCGTCTCCGTCGACCCTGACACCAAAAAGTGGGAGATCGACATCGGCGTGCCGTCAGTCGCCGCGCTGCTCCTCAAGGAGACGGGCATCCAAAAGGGGTCCGGCAAGTCCGGCACAGAGTGGGTCGGCGACATCGGCATGGACGCGATCGCAAAGATAGCCAGGACAAAGATCGACTCGTCGTACGCGACATCAGTCAAGTCTGTCGCAAAGTCGGTCGTGGGCACGTGCGTCTCGCTTGGCATAAAGGTCGAGGGCAAGACCCCAAAGGAGGCCACGGCCGAGATCAGCGACTCAAAGTGGGACGAAAAGCTATCTGGCTGAGCGCGCCCTGCGCGGCCTTCTGTCCCTCATCTTGTACACCGGCTTCCTTGACCTCTTTTGCAGCTCCACAAAGGTCTCGGTGTTCTGCACGCCTGGGATGCTGCCTATCTTGCCCGTGACGGTGTCGTGGAGCTCCTCGAGGCTTGGCGCGCGCAGCGTCACGAGCATGTCAAACCTGCCCGTGACCTCGGTCATGTCCACGACCTCGGGTATGGCCAGGATGGACCTGTGGAGGTGCGTCTTTGCCTTTGGGTCCCGGTTTATGCCGACCGTGGCGCGCACGCCTATGCCAAGCATGCCCTCGTCGACCTCCACGGTAAACTTTACGATGAGGCCCTTCTCCCTCATGCGCTTTATCCGGCTGTACAGCACAGACGAGCTGATGCCCATCTTTTTGGCCAGTATGGGCACGGAGACAGAGCCGTCATCGGAGAGCTCGCGCAGGAGCTTCATGTCCATCTCGTCAAACTCGCTCATCGCGCCTCAGGCGCCGCCATTCTCTAATAAACCTAGTTTGGGGCGCCATGGGCGGCCGGACTGCGCGCCTCAGGGCGGCCGGGCCTGGGGCGCGCCGCCCCGCCCCGCCCCGCAGGCGCGCTAGCCATAAACGGTTTTAATAGGGCACGGAGGGGGCGCCCGCGGGTTGGCAAGCGAGTCAGACCTCGCGGACATGGTCCGGAGGGCAAAGGAGGCCTCGGGGTCCAAAAAGTTCAGGCAGTCCGTCGAGATGATCGTCGTGTTCCGCGACATTGACGTCAAGAAGGGCTTTGCGCTCAACGAGGTGGTCCAGCTCCCAAAGGTCGGCGCGCCGGCGGCCGTGTGCGTGATGGCCTCCGGCGACATGGGCCTCAAGGCCAAGGAGGCAAAGGCCGACAAGGTCATCGACGCCGAGGAGCTCGGCAAGCTTGGGGCCAACAAGCGCGAGTCGCGCAAGTTTGTCAACAGGTACGACTTTTTCCTGGCCGACACAAAGCTCATGCCCACGGTGGGCAAGGTCCTGGGCCAGATACTCGGCCCGCGCGGCAAGATGCCGACGCCCGTCCCGTTCAACGCGCCGATCGAGTCGTTCCTTGAGCGCTTTAGGTCGTCGACGCTCATACGGCTGCGCAACTCGCTCTCGCTCTCCTGCAAGATAGGCGACGAGACAATGGACGACGGCGACCTTGCGGCCAACGCCGCGGCCATCCTCTCGGCGGTCGAGAAAAAGCTCCCAAACGGGGACAAGAACGTCAGAAAGATCATGGTAAAGACCACGATGGGCCGCCTCACGCAGGCCGCGCCGCAGGAAAAGAAGTGACATGTACGAAAACCGCCAAAAGTGGCCAGCCAAAAAGGAGAAAATGCACACGCAGCTGAGGGAGTTGCCCTCGAGGTACGGCGTCGTGGCCATTGTCCGCATGGAAAAGGTGCGCGCCTCGCAGATCCTGTCCCTGCGCAAGAGGCTGCGCGGCGACGTCGAGTTTGTCAACATAAAGGGCAAGGTAACCAAGAAGGCCCTCGCGGGCCTCGACGTGCCCGGCATCGCCGAGATTGCGGCGCAGGTGAAGGGCCAGTGCATGTTTATCTTCACAAACATGTCGCCCTTTAAGCTAAACGTCCTGCTGGCCAGAAACAAGGTCATGCTCGCCGCGCGCGGAGGGGACGCGGCGAGCATTGACGTGACGATTCCCGCCAAGAACACGGGCATCGCGCCCGGCCCGATGCTCACGGAGTTCAAGGAGGCAAACGTGCCGACAAAGATAGACCAGGGGACGATATGGATAACAAAGGACACGCTTGCCGCAAGGCGCGGAGAGACGATCTCCCCCAAGCTCGCCGCGCTGCTCGGCAAGCTTGACATAAAGGCCGTCGAGGCCGGCGTCGAGCTCGCCGCTGCGCTTGAGGCGGGGCTGTTCTACACGCGCGAGGACCTCATAGTCGACGTCGGCGCGGTCCGCGAGGCGATCGCCGCAGCCCACGCCGAGGCGACGTCGCTCTCAATAGAGGCCGCGTACGTCACGCCCGAGAACGCCGCAGCGGTCCTCGCGCGCGCCTCGCAGGCGGCCTCCTCGCTTGCCTCCGAGTCCGGCTACCTCACGCCCGAGACGGCCACGGCGGTCCTCGCGCGCGCCTCGGCGGCCGCCCGGGGCCTCGCCGCGGCCGCAAAGGGGTACTCGGCGTCCTAGGTGCGCCGGGCTCTCCGCGATGGCGCACAGGCTCCTCGAACACGTGACTGACGCAATAGTCGAGGTCGACTCTGGCAGCCTCGACGAGGCGTTCGCCGAGGCCGCGACGGCCGTCGCCGAGATCACGCTTGACACGTCGAGGGTCGCCGAGCGCGAGTCGCGCGCGCTCGAGGCCTCGGGGCGCGACGTGCGCCACGCGCTCCTCGACTGGCTAGAGGCCGCAAACCTTGCCATCATAACTGACGGGTTTGCCGCGAGGCGCTTTGAGGCGCGCGTGGACGGCCGCGGGCCATGCGAGGTCCGCGGGACGGCCCACGGCGAGGCCCTCGACCCGGCCAGGCACGGCTTTCGCGTCGAGGTCAAGGCCCCGACGCTGCACATGATGGAGGTCTCCGAGTCGCCCGGCCGCGCCCGCCTGCGGTTCCTGCTGGACCTGTGAGGGGCGCCCGCGCAGGGGCTCTGCCGGCCGGGCAACCTGCATGACGCCGCGCCGGCCGCTCGCGGCGTGGCATGTGGGCTTGGCGCCCGCGGCGCGCGCGTGATCGGTTTATACGCGGGGCGCCGCGGCGTGGCGCCGGCATGGCGACGCTGTTCCTTGACATCGAGACGGTTCCAGACCTTGACGCGGGGGAGTACCGCGAGATGTCCCGCAAGGTCAGCTCGGGGGAGCTCTCGCAGGAGGCTAACGGGGCCGAGTACTGGAGGTTCAAAAAGGCCGCGCTCTCGCCGCTTGACGGGCGCGTCATGCTAATAACGTACCAGGTCGATGATGCGCACGTCCATCGCCTCAAGGAGTGGGAGGGGGGCGAGCGCGAGATCCTCAAGAGGCTATTTGACGTGATCGAGTCGCTCCAGCGCGGCAAGGGGGACGGCCTGCGCATAGTCGGGCATAACATCATGCGCTTTGACCTCTACTTTCTCCACGAGCGCATGAGGCGCCACAAGATCGCCGACGAGGACAGGCTATACCGCACCGTCCTGCGCAGGCCGCTAGTCGTGGACTTTTTGCAGATCCACCTACCGCTCAACGCCATGAGCGGCAAGGGCCTAAAGCACGACGTGCTCGCCCGCGCGTACGGCCTCCCGACAAAGTCGACGCAGGGCTCCGAGGAGACCGAGCACTATTTTGCCGGCGACTATGAAAAGATACTGGGCTACTCGGAGCGCGAGTTCATCTACCCGCAGCTCTACCGCAGGATAAGGGACGGCGGCCTCGTTGACGCCCCGACCCTGCGCAAGGCCATCGAGTGGTACGACTCTGTCCACGGCGGCGAGTCACTTTAGCGTGTCAAGTATGGAGAGGCCGATGAGGCTCGTCATCGTTATGCCCCTCCTAGTCACGTCGCGCCTCGTCCTCTCGCAGTACTTGTTTACGCCCTGGTGGCCGCCGGAGACCTCTAGGACCATGATGCTGTCGCTGAACGGGAACTCTAGGCGGGGCGGGACGCCGCAATAGTAGCCCATGTGCGCGTGGGCCGCGCTCCCCACGCGCCCGCTCTTGCCCACGACCCTGGCGATCTCGCCCATCGCGTTTGCCGTGTCGCCGTACTCTGTATAGTATATCGAGACAAAGTTCCTCGCGCCCTCGGTCTCGCGCTCAAAGAGGCTCTCGTCGACCCCAAAGACAAAGGACGCGCCCGCGCAGCGCCTCCCGCTGACGTCGGCGGAGGCCGCCCCGCAGTCCCCGACCTTTGCGAGTATGTAGTGGTTTGCGCGAGGCGCAAAGTAGAGCTTGCCGTCATCCGAAAAGGTCGCCGTGACAAAGTGCATCTCGCGCACGTTACCCGAGCGCGCCCACGCCTCCTTTATCCCTACGGACTCGTGGTCGTGCATGTACGGCGTGCACGCGTACCCGCGCGTGCCGCCGGCGCGGCCCCCCACGGGATCGCGCGTCGGCTCGTGCGTATTTATGGCTTGCCGGCGATCGCAGCGGCGCCCCGCGCGCGCCTGCGATAGTTATTTAACGCCCCGCGCCCCGCCGCGGGGGCGTCCCAAGCTAGCTCAGCCTGGTAGAGCCCCCGGCTGTAGTTGCCGGCTTTGGGCTGGCGAAGTGGCAGCATACTGGGCAGACAGAGACCGGGTTGTCGCAGGTTCAATTCCTGCGCTTGGGACACAACCCTTCCCCCCGCGCTAGGGGTTTATGACGGCGCGCCCGACTATCTTGCGCGCCTTGAGGTCAGAGAGGGCGTCATTGGCGCCGTCAAGCGGGTACCTCTTTGACACGACTGGCCTTATCGCGCCCCTCCTGGCAAGGCCGATGAGCTCGACCATGTCCGAGTACGTCCCGGTGTACGCCCCCTGTATCGTTATAGCCCTGAGCGGCACGCTCACGAGCGGGAGCTGGAACGAGCCGCCAAAGAGGCCCACCATGACCACGGTCCCGCGCTTTCTGACCACGTCAAGGGCCAGGGCCGCGGTCGGCGGCGCGTTGACAAAGTCGATCACGCCCTCGGCGCCGGCCCCGCCGCACGCCTCGATCACCCTCTGCGCGGCGCCGTCGGCCCCCGAGTTGACAACGTGCGCGGCGCCCATCCCGGAGGCGGTCTTGAGCTTTTCGTCGTCAAGGTCCACGCAGACAATGTTGGCGCCCGTCGTGGCCTTTGCTATCTGGACGCCCATGAGGCCGAGGCCCCCGGCGCCGATAATGACAATGTTGCGCGCGCCGCCGGCGCCTGCCCTCTTTACGGCGGTGTACGCCGTGAGGCCAGAGCACGCAAGCGACGTAGCCTCGTCCATGCCGACGCCGTCCAGCCTCGCGAGGTACCCCTGGCCAGGGACGATCATCATCTCGGCGTACCCGCCGTCCTGGAATATGCCCATGGACCGCGGCGCGTCGCAGACGTTCTCGGCGCCGGCCTCGCACGCCGGGCACGCGCCGCACCCCGCCCACGGGTAGACGAGGACCTCGTCCCCCACGCCGACGGCGTCCACGCCCTCGCCGACGGCGTCGACGGTCCCGGCGACCTCGTGGCCCGGCGTCACGGGAAACCTCACGCCCCTGTCGGTGACCTTTAGGAGCTTGCCCCCGCCCATGTCATAGCCGCCCTCCCAGAGGTGCAGGTCGCTGTGGCACACGCCAGCGGAGCGGACCCTGACGCGGACCTCGCCGGCGCGCGGCACGGGATCCGCCACCTCGGCGACCTCGAGGGGCTCGCCGGCCGCCGTTATCCTTGCCGCCCTCACGGCGGGCCGCGCGCCGAGGCGACAATATAACAGTTGACCGCACACGGCAAAAAAGTAGAGCTCACACAATTATGAGGGGGCCATGCGGCGGCCGAGCCATGGGGGACGCGCCCGCGCGCAAGGAGCTCTCCGAGGAGCCGGTGAGCATACTCTTCAACCCGTCTGCGATCACAAGGCGCAACGTCTGGGACGTCGACATTGTGGCCATACTGGACCTCCTCGTGGCGA
This sequence comes from Cenarchaeum sp., assembly GCA_007570915.1. Taxonomy (GTDB): domain Archaea; phylum Thermoproteota; class Nitrososphaeria; order Nitrososphaerales; family Nitrosopumilaceae; genus JAHRAL01. The sequence continues at coordinate 751 of RKSK01000065.1, read as the reverse complement.
TCCTCGAAAAGTCCGGACGGACCGACCTGCGCGTGGCCGGCATGGCCGCCCTGACGTCCTCGCTCATATACCGCCTCAAGGTCGAGAGCATCTTTGCCCTCCACAGGGAGGCCGAGCGCGTCGAGCCCAAGAGGCGACGCGACGTCAACATTGACGTCCTGGGAATACCCTACCGACACGAGTCGACCTCGCCGGTCTCCCTTGACGACCTGCTGGGCCTCCTCGAGAGCCTCATAGTCACGATCGCCAACCCGCGCGAGCGCCGGCGCAGCCCGCTCCTCGAGCCGGCCCCGCCGGCCTTTGAGGACTATTTTGTCTCGATCGAGAGCGTCATAGGCAAGTACGAGGACCTCATAGTCCGCAAGGCCAGCGCCGAGGGGACCGCGCTGCTAGGCGACATCGTCGCCGACCTCGAGCTGATTGACCGCATACGCTGCTTTTTTGCGGCCCTCTTTCTCGCGCGCGACGAGCGGGCCGAGCTGGAGCAGGAGGGCGACGACATTCGCGTGACGCTCGTCGGCGGCGCGCCGGGGCGGGAGGCCGCAGGCCCCGGGGAGGCCGCTGGCGCAGGGGGCGCCTGAGCATGGCAAAGGTGGAGAGCACTCGCGAGGCGACGGCGAGGGTAGAGGCCGCCCTCTACTCGTCGGGGAGGCCCATGCGCATCGAGGAGCTCATACGCGCGTCGGGGACAGAGTCGCGGCCGCGCACGACTGCCATACTAGAGTCGATAATAAAGCGCTCGCGCGCGGCG
>RKSK01000115.1 GCA_007570915.1 Cenarchaeum sp. | reverse complement strand
GCGCCTGGTGCCCGGCCCCGGATCGCACCCGCCGGCCCTGCGCGGGGTTCCGGGGGGGCGATAGTCCGCCTCTGCGTGGCAGTCACAGTGACCCAGGAGGCGCCAGACCGCCCTGGCCAGGGCCGTCCTGTCCGCGCTAGAGTAGTGGTCCATCTAGCGCGACTGGGGCGCCAGTGTGGTATAAGTGTATGACGGGGGCGCCCCGGGCGCGGGGCTCCTGCACGCAGGGTCTCGGGCGCCTGCCGGCAGGCCCGCGCCCGCACCGGCGCCCTCCGCCGAGCGCGTTAAAATAGGGCTTGCCCGGCGGCTCGCGCCGATGGCGCAAGTCCTTGAGGGGGCGGGGAGACGTCTTGCCCCCGGCGCGAGGGAGTCCGGGGATGTCGGCCCGATACTCGCCGAGCTGTGCGCCGCCCTTGCGCCCGGGATCCCGCGCGCGGGGGGCGACTCTGGCGCCGACGGCGGGGGCAGGGCACGAATGCGGGCCATCAGAGGCAGGGCGGGCATCCACGCCCTGGTGTACCTCGCAAGGCACAAGTTTGGCTGCCCCGGCCTGGATCCCTACAACTTTGCGGTCTCGGCGCTGCATGGCGTGGACTCGCCGGCCCTGGACCGCGCGATCGACTCGTTGGAGGAGGTTGGGCGCCCTGAAGGCATGGCGTGGGATGGGGAAGGCAGGTTTGCGGCGCTGGTGAGCGACCGCGGCGGTGACGGCGAGTGGCTCGCAGCCGCGGCCCTGCTTTGCCTGATAGACGATGTGATACGCACAAGGGGAGACCCCCCAAACCGTGACGACGTCCTGGAGGAGGCGCGCCTCGCGTGCGGCACGTTCTCCAAGGCGCGCATGTCCGGCGTGTACGACGACCTCTGCAAGATGGGCCTGTTGGGGCAAGAATGGTGGGAGACGCGGGAACCGGAACCCTACTGAGCCTGGCGGGTCTGGCGCAGCCGGCAACGGCCGCCACGGCTCGCCTCACGCTGTCGCCTGCCCGCCATCCTGCGCTGCTGCCCCAGGGGCACGATACTGCCCGCGCGCCGGCCACTTTTCCTCGATGCCCGCAGACAGGGCACGACACGACCTGGCCAGGCCCTCAATCAGCAGGTCGTACATCCTCTCGTCATCGTCGTCGTCTTCGTTCATTCCCAAGCGGGCGCGGCCCGCTTTGAGGTTTTTCAGCAGCTTGCCGTCACCGTCCCTGTGAACCCGGTAGTGCCTCCAGTCGTTCAGGACAAAAAACGGCATCATAAGTGACTTTTCGTCAGCGTGCAAGTTTGCCTTTATCCAGCTTTGCAAGATCATGAGGGCCTTTCGTCCCTTGGGCTCGTCGCTTGGCTTGCGCAGGCTGCCCTTCGGCGCCGGGAGCCTGGGCGGCGGCGCGTTCAACCTTGGCTCGCTGCTAGGCCTGCGCAGGCTGCCCTTCAACCTTTTTGTGTCAATCGTCTCTATGCACAGTATCACAAGGTTTACCACTGCCTGCGTGATGTCCCTGCGCCACGCGCCCGGCCTCTCCAGCCTTTCGGCAAGGCGCCTGTCGGCATGTTCTAGCCCATGAATGGCAAGGCCCGCATGGGCTCTTGACACCTCTGCGAGCTCATAGAGGGAGATCTTGAGCCGCTCCTCTGCCGAGTTCTCCGGGTCCAGGCCGAGGAGGGCTTTGTACAGGCCCGATATCACGTCGTGGTCGGACCTGACGTTGTGCTTTCCCATGCGTTCCTGCTCCTCCTGCGGGATACCGTCAAGGTCTCCCAGCCAGCAGAACACCCTGCCGTGCCTGTTTACTCCATAGTCCAGGGAGGCCCCGCCAGGAAAAGCGATCCGCCCGTGGACTCCCCGCACCCCCACCCTGTACTCCCCGCGAAGCCTGTACCACAACAGCACGTCCCCGTCAAAAAACACCGGCGCTCGGTGCCCCTCGGCCTCCCCTGCTGCCCGGGAGAGGCCCGCAATTACCTCACAGTCCGCGCTACAGTACTCAAACCCCACGTCGGCGCACAGGCCAAACCTTTGCCCCTTTGGGGCAAACTTGCATGTTTTCTGGTTGGCCGCCCTGGCAGCCTTGGCGGCTTTTCCGACGGATCTTGCTATGCTGCCTGGCATCACGGTGTTCTTGCACGTCGGGCACGCCATGACGGGAACGCTTCCCCGCACCTCCGTTCCGTATGCCTCAAGCCTCTCGCGAAACTCCACGGCAAACCAGTCACCGCAGCGGCACCTCGGGCCCGGAGCCGCGTCCTTTGCGTCCTCGACCCCCGGCTTTTTTGCACGCGTGGCCGGCGTGTCCCCGCTTGAAAATCCCGCGTCGTGGCCGCCTCTCGCCGCCGCCCCTGTAACCCCTGCGGCGCTTGGCCCGGCTCGCCGCAGATCCGCGTTGCGGCAGAACCGCTCGCCGCGCGGCATGGTCGCAAGACCCCTTTTTGCTGCTGTGGGCAATCGGCGGCAAGGCGTCGCCCCGGCGCTTGGTGCAGTCATGCCGCGTGGCGATCCCGCAGGCGTTTTCCGATCCGCGTCCCAAGGGCTCACGGCGCTCCCGCGCTCTGCCGCGTTATAAGATTAACCTGGCCTCGGGCGGCGGGTAGTCCGTGTCCCTATGGCCTTCCAGCCAGCGAGGCGGATTTCTCGGCCCGCATCCTGCCTCCTCGGCCTCTGCGCCACGCCCCAGCGCGCGTCGGCCATGCCCGCGCGGCGATGGGCACCCTGCCGGCGTCCCCGGCGTCCCCGGCGGGCCCCAGGAAGCCGGCGGCCCGCGCAAGCGACCCCAGCGCCTCGGCATGGCGGCCCTGCCTGCCGAGCAGCATGGCGCGCCTCGCTTGCGCCCTAGACGTGTCCTCGTCGGCCGGTGGGAGCTCGGCCCGCTGAAATCATAAATATGGCGCCTGGCAAGGGGGCGCGGAATGGCGACGCACAGGCCTGAGGCGGGGGTGCCCCGGGCTGCCTGAGAGCACCTATGCGGGCGCGGTGCGCGAGACAAAGGCGTATGCGGCCAGGATCCACGATGACCCGCAGGCCTGCCCAATGTTCCCCGGCATCAACAGGTCCAACGGCGCGGCCGAGGCGCTCTGCTACATGCAGGGCTACCTGGCCGGCCGCCTCGAGCTCAAAGTTTTACTGGATAACGGACCCGGAGGGCCTGCTACATGCAGGGCTACCTGGCCGGCCGCCTCGAGTCCGCCGGCAAGAGGCCCACAAGGGAGCAGATGATGGAGATTCGCGACGATGTCATGCACGACGACGCCGTGCGCGAGATCGTGGTGGGGATGCAGGACGCGACGCTCTCGCGCCCCGGCGACACGCCGCCGGACTGCGAGTACTAGTGCGCGGCGGCGCGCTTGGGCGCCTCGCCGCGGGCGCTGCCCGGCGGCGGTGGCCGCGCGCGGCGCGCGGGCCGAGGTCCTCGCGGCGTGGGAGAGGATCGCGGGGGCGCGCGGGCCGGCGCCGGCCGCGGCGCGGGGCTAGGCCCCCGGCGCGCAGGGCGCGGCCCGGGCGTGTCCCCCATGCTGCTGCTCGCGCGCTGGTTCGCCGGCGGCGCCGGCTGCGCGCAAATGGATATATCCGGACCGCGCGCGTGCCGGCGGCGTGGAAGGCCTCCGTGACGCGCTGGCCCGGTGCCTCCTCTTGGCCCTCCTCCCGTACGCCGCGGTCCACCTGGCCGGCAGGGCCACCTCGGCGGAGAGGCCGGCGAGTGCGCTCGACGCAATCCTCGAGGCGGCAGGCCTGGATCCGGTCTACCCCGGCTCCCAGCACCCGGACTCTGGCGCCCTGCTGTTCCTGCTGGCCCCGCTGGACATCCTGGCGTACCTGGCCATGGCCGCCTCGGCGTTCCTCCTCTGCGCGGCCGTCGCGCGCGCGGCGTCCCCGCGCGCGGCCTTTCCGCACCCTCGCCTCGCGCGCGCGCTGCGCGCGGCGGCCGGCCCGCTTTACGCGTGGCGCGACGCCTGCCATGCTACCGTGGACGGGGTGTTCGAGGCCGGCACGCCCCGCGACGCCCTCCTCGCCCTTGCCCTGGGCGCCTATGTGGCCTACTCGGCGGTCTACTTTGTCGGCATGATGGTCCCGCTCCCGCCCCACCACGGCCCGCTCCTCCGCGCCCTGGACGCCCACGCCTCCGTGGCCGCGTTTGGGGCCGTGCTCTTCCTGGCCATCATAGTCGACAGGGCCGTGTCGCCGGCCTGCGCGCGCCTGTGGCGCAGGCTTTGAAAGCAGGGCCGTCGGCGCGCCTCGCGTGCACAAGCAGGCGCGCAAGGGCGCGCGCACGTGGGGGCCCGGGGCGCGC
>RKSK01000139.1 GCA_007570915.1 Cenarchaeum sp. | reverse complement strand
CCGAGGTCCGTGAGGCGTATGCCGCCGGCGCGGCCGGCCAGGACGCGCCTCGTGTTGTTCTCGGCCTGCCCGTGGCGCATAAAGACTATGGGTGCCATTGGGGTGGCGCGCAGGCGCGCTAGAGATAATAATAAGAGTATCGCCGGCCCCGCCGTGCGGGTCGGGATCGTCGGGGGCACGGGGGCCATGGGCCGCGGCTTTGCGCTGCGCTGGTCGCCGCGCCACGAGGTGATAATAGGGTCGCGCGACGAGGCCCGCGCGCAGGAGGCGGCAGCTGGGTACGCGGACGCCGCGCGCGCGGCCCTCGGCGAGGCGGCGGCCTCGAACATAACGGGGGCCTCCAACGCCGCCACCGCCGCCGGCGCCGACGCGCTCGTCCTCTCGATCCCCTACGAGAACATTGACGCCGTCTGCCCCGCCGTCCTCCCGTCTGCCCCCGAGTCGTGCGTCGTGGTGTCGCCGATCGTGCCAATGGAGCGGACAGGGGCGGGCTTTGAGTTTGTGCCGTTTCGCGACGGCAAGAAGAGCGCGCACGACACGGTCGCCGCGCACATGCGCGACCCCGCAAGGCTCGTCTCGGCGTTCCACGTCATATCCGAGAAAAAGCTCGCCGACCCGTCGCTGCCCCTCGACTATGACATATTTGTCTGCGGCGACTCGGACGAGTGCGTCGAGGCCGTGTGCGGCCTCGTCTCGGACATTGAGGGCCTGCGCGCGCTGCGCCTCGGCGGCGGGTCCCTTGCGTACATGGCCGAGGTCGCCACGCCGCTCCTGCTAAACGCCATGGTCCGCAACAGGCTCAAGAGCCCGGGCATAAAGCTCGTCTGATGCGCAATGCCGGCCAGCGACCCCCGCGCGCGCGCCTGGCACCTGCCGCTCGGGATCCTCTTTATCGTGTCCGCGGCGATCGTCTTTGCGCGCCAGCTCGCCCTCGTGGGCCCCGAGTTCTTTTATGACCACCTTGTAAACGCCGAGGTCACCAACGAAAAGGTCTCCGCCGGCATGGCCGCCTTTGGCGCGGCCCTTGCGGCCCACGGGGCGAGGGGAAGGTGGAGGAGGGCATAGCGGAGTTTTTGCGCGGGGGCGAGGTGATGCGCCTCGCGACGGCCTCGGCGGCCGGCGAGCCGCACGTCGTGCCCGTGTGGTACGACCTTGACGGCGAGACGATACGCGTGGGCACGCACTCGCGCACGGTCAAGGCGAGAAACGTCGAGGCGACGGGCCGCGCGGCGTTCTGCGTCGACGTGGGCGTGCGCTCGCCGGGCATACGCGCCGTCGCAGGGTCCGGCGCCGCGCGCCTCGCGCGCGAGCCGGCGCGCGTGCAAGAGGGCGCCAGGCGCATAATATCGAGGTACATGGACGCCGACTCTGGCCCGGCGCGCGAGCTCCTGCGCGAGACGGACTGCATCATAGAGGTCAGCGTGGACCGCTCGACGTCGTGGCAATACTAGGCCATGTACGAGCGTATCGCCTCGACTGCGCCCTCTAGCGTCTCGACTGGCGCAAGAAACACGACGCGAAAGTGGCCAGAGCCGTACCTGCTCCCAAACCCCGAGCCGTGGACCGTGAGCACGCCCCTTGACTCGAGCAGGCCCATGACAAACTTGCGGTCGTCGGCAAACCGCTCGTCCTCTATCCTCGGGAACGCGTAAAACGCGCCCCTCGGGACGGGGCATGACAGGCCGGGAACAGAGTCCAGCCCGCGGACCACGGCGTCGCGCCTCTTCCTCAGGCCGGAGACAAAGTCCGCAATGTACCCGTTTGGCATGCGCAGCGACGCGAGGGCCGCGTGCTGCACGGGCAGGCATGTCGCGATGCGCACGCGCGCGAGCTTTGGGAGGTGCTCGCGTATGGCGTCAAGGGCCGGCGTGCGCGAGAACGCCATGTAGCCGGCCCTGAGGCCGGACATCAGGTGGACCTTTGAGAACCCGTTTAGCACAATGACGGCCGCGTCGCGCGCGACTGACCCAATCCCGTCAAACCCGCCGTCAAAGACGATCTCGTCGTATATCTCGTCGCATATGACGTACAGGCCGCGCTCGGCGGCAATGTCGACAATCTCGGAGAGGGCCTTTTTGCCGTAGACGGTCCCCGACGGGTTGTTTGGGTTTATGACGCAGATCGCCACGGTCCTCCCCGTCACCTTTGAGCGTATGTCGGCAATGTCCGGCTCTGACGACTCGGCGTCTGTCGCAAACTCTACCGGCACGCCGCCGTGCAGGCGTATGTACGACGCGTACGGCGGGTAGTAGGGGCCGGGCAGCAGGACCTCGTCGCCGTCCTCGACTATGGAGGCGATCACCATGTCGAGGGCCTCCGAGACGCCGTTTGTGACGAGCACGTCCTCGGCCCCGCAGTCGAGGCCCTTTGCGGCCTCCTTTTTTGCGATCTCGGCGCGCAGCTCGGCGAGGCCCTCGGACGGCGCATAGTGCGCGTGGCCGGCGAGGGCCGAGCGCGAGAGCTCCTCGAGGACCCCGCGCGGGGCCTGAAACCCGTACCACGGCGGGTCGCCGATGTTGAGGTAGGTGACCCTCCGGCCGGCGGCCTCGAGCCTCCGGGCCTCGGCGACGATGTCGCGGATGGCGTACTCTACGCCCATGACCTTCCTTGAGACCTTCAACGGCGCAGGGTTTTTAGCGCCCTGTTATTATCGCTTGGGCGGACTCGTAGCACAGCCAGGACAGTGCGGGCGGCTTCGGACCGCCAGGTCGAGGGATCGAAGCCCTCCGAGCCCTCCACCGACGGCCCGGCGGGCCATGGGTAGATATTTAGCGGGCGCGGCGACCCCGCGGAGCCGGAATGTGGACGGCAGCGGCCCTTGCGGCAGTCGCGCTGGCCGCAGCGGCCGCGCCGGCCGCCGCCGCGCTCGCCGGGGACATGGCCGCGCCGCAGCCGGCGCGGCAGGACGCGCGCGAGATTCTCGCCTCGGGGATAATCTCGACGGGCGAGGTCCGCGAGGGCCTCGCGGCAAGGTACCTCGTGTTCGGCGAGGGCTCGCGCGGGTTTTCCCCTGCCCTTGGCGGCGCCGAGTCTCCGCGCGCGGCCCCGCCGGGCCAGAGGATGGTGCCGGACATGCGCACAGAGCTCCACAACGAGACGGCGACTGACGTGTCGCGGATCGGCGAGCTCGCCGGCACGCTGCGAGTGCGCGAGGAGCACGGCCTTGACGGCAGCGGCGTGCGCGTGGCAATCGTCGACACGGGGGTCGACTTTTCAAACCCCGACCTGCGCGGCGCGCTTGCGCGCGACCCCGTGACAAACCACCCCATAATGCTCGACGCCGACGCGCAGGGCATCGTGCTCACAAACGCGACGTTCGTCGCGCACATTGCCGACGACGGGACAATATCAGAGTACGGGCCGGTCCTGCCAGAGTGGGCGACGTCGCGCGTGCGCGTCGAGCCCGACGGCGTGCACCTCGAGATAGAGCGCGGCGGGAGGGGCATAGAGCTCGAGATATACAACTCGTTCTTTCCCGAGGCCGGCCCGGGCGACGGGCCAATATTCAACGCGACGATGGACGACGACATCAGGATAGGCCATGGCCCGGACGACTATATCGTGTCAAAGAGCGGCGTGTACCGGCTCGGCGTCATATACCAGGGGTCACTCGAGGGCCCGATGGCGGGCCTGCAGGTGGTTCCCGTCCTCGTAGTCGACTCTGTCGACGCCGGCGTGTACGACACGATAATACCCGACCTCTCGACGTCATGGCTCGACTATACGAGGTCGTCGCTCCCGCGCGGGACAGAGCCGGACTATGACTTTGACTTTACCGACGAGGTCCCCGTGAGGCTCGGCTCGGGCCACGAGACGCTCGCGCACGACGCAGACGGCGACGGGCTGGCCGAGTACAGCGTGGGGACCGTCGGCGCGCACGTCCTTGACGTGTACGGGGCCCTGCGCGGCAACGCCACGGGCGGGCCGGCCTACACGGGCGCCCCGAGGGCCGACATCGTCTCGAACAGCTGGGGGGCCCCGCAGTTCCCGGCTACCGGCGAGGCGCCGGGCCTTGACACGGCCTCGCTCCTCCTCTCGATCCTCTCGACGCCGCGCACGCTTGCGCCCGGCTACCCCGGGATGCTCTTTGTGGCCAGCGCCGGCAACGCGGGCCACGGCTATGGGACCATGGGCGCGCCGGGCGCGGCGCCCTTTGCGCTCACGGCCGGCGCGACGACAAACAGCGCGTACGTGGGCCACGGGCCGTTCGCCGGCCAGCCGCGCTTTGGCAACGCGACGTCCTCGCACGGCCACCTCGTCGACTTTAGCAGCCGCGGGCCGACGACGATAGGCGACCCCAAGCCCGACCTCCTCGCCACGGGCGCGTACTCGTTTGTGCCGGCGAGCACGCTGCGCGGCCCGCGCGACGACGGCCCGCACGAGCCGTTCGCGCTCTACGGCGGGACGAGCATGGCCGCGCCCATGGTCGCCGGCGCGGCGGCCGTCACGCTCGAGGCCCTGCGCGAGCACGACGCGTACGCGCGCCACGGGCCGCACAGGCTAAAGTCGATCCTCGCCTCGACTGCCGCCGACGCCGGCAACGACGCGCTCGCGCAGGGGTCCGGCTCGGTCAACGCGACTGCGGCCGTCTCGCTTGCCCTCGGGGAGCCCGGATCGTTTGTGGTCACAAACGACGCGACGCACGGCAACGTGCTTGACGCGATCCGCGCCCCGCTGGCCCTCCTCAACGCTACGTCGCTGGGCCTGCGCGAGGTACCAATGCCCGGGGGCTCTCACGGCCACACGGCGTGGTACGCCGGCAGGCTCGCGCCGGGCGAGTCGACTTCGGCGACGTTCACCGTGGAAAACCCGTCAGGCGAGGAGCTGCGCGTGTCGGCCAGGCCCGAGAGGCTCGCCCTCGTCTCGTCCGCGTCATACGAGGGGCGGACGTCGCCGCGCGAGGCCGACCCCGCGCAGGACGGCGAGGGGGCCTTTGCGCCAAACTATGTGCGCCTCTCCGACGTTGGCGCGCACCCCACGCTCGCCTCGTACTTTGAGCAGTCGGCGATCCCGCCCGAGTCGACGCTCATGGCCCTGCACGCGAGCTTTGCGCTCGGCGAGTTTATGAACGCGACGGCTGGCGAGGAGGCGTACGCGTCCGACCTGAGGCTCGCCTCGCTCTACCTGTATGACTGGGACGACGCCGACGGCGACGGGGCCCCAGAGTCCGCCGAGCTCTCGCTGGTCTCGCGCGCCGGCTCGTGGGGGACGGTCCAGGAGATGCGCGTCTCCGAGCCGGCGTCGCGCTTTGGGGGCACGCCGCTAGTCGGCATATACCCCGTGCCGGAGCGCTACTCGTACTGGGCCGGCGAGACGGGAATGAACTCGACGTCGATGGAGTACACGCTGACGGCCTCGCACTATGCGCCCTCGCCGTGGGGCGCAGTCTGGCTCGACACGGCGAGCGTCGCGGTCCCGCCGCACTCGACGGCCCAGGTCCGCGCGACCATATCTGTCCCGCGAGGGGCCGAGCCGGGCGTGCACGCGGGGTTTTTGCGCTTTGAGGGGGACTCGCAGTCGACGGCGGTCCCCGTGTCGTACGCCGTCAAGTCCGCGCCCGGCGAGCGCGCGCCGGCGCGCGCCGCGACGGACCCGCCCCCGCCGCGCCCGCCCGGCGCGCTGCGGGGCGCCTTTGACATGGTCAGCACGTACATGGCCGGCGACTGGGCCCACCGCCACTTTGACGTCGACGACGCGTCGGCGGGCTCGGCCGTCATTGACGTCTCGTGGGAGGACCCGCAGACGAGCGTGACGGCCTTTGTCGTGGATCCCGGCGGCTCCATAGTCGCCTCTAGCGCGCCGCCCGGCGCGTTTGGCGGGCTGCTCGGCTGGCCCTCCTCGGACTGGCTCGGGCCCACGCCGTTCAGCCAGGGCGGCGGGTTTTACCCCGTCACGGGGCGCAACAGTGCGGTGACCCACAACGTCGCGACAAAAGCGTCAAAGTCTGCCATTGGAAAAAGCGGGTTGAGCCACGCTGAAGCCACCGCCACGGCAGTAGCAGACCCGCGCGCAAATCCGACGGCTCACCAGTTCACCTACGGTAGGGACGCATGGCACTGCCGGTGATATTGCTAGCGCTTTTCGTACACGTAAAACGTCGTGAAATTTTTCTCCTTGTCTGCGACGAGCGGAAGAACTATCGGAACGCCATGGTGCTTGGCAGCATCGGCGTCGCAGATGGCACCAGTGTACCTGACGCCAGAATGCTTTACATGTTCAGCCGCAGCTGACGTGTCCGTGATGATCTTGTTCCCAATTGTGGCAGCCATGGATATGTTTTTGTGTCTGTCGAAGAATTTCTTGCATTGGTCAAGCGCCGGCTGTATGGAGCAGACAATATCAATCTCATCCAGCTTTCCATAAGAGGCAAGGACAAGAAATATCCTTTGCTTGCGCTCCTTTACCACGGACAGGCCCAGCTCGCCTGCCATGTTCTTTACCGTCTTGCCTTCCATGACAATGTCCCCCAGAATGGCGTTGTGTACCGGAACCACCGCACATGCCGCCTTGCCATCAGGCAGAGACTCGAGACACTCGCGAATCGTGTCACACCGCAATATCCTAGCAGCGTCGCCGAATATGGCCCTGGTGGCCTTGTCGCTATAGCTTTCTGGCCCGCCTATTCTGGCGATCAAGCCTGGGGGGACGCTAGCCACGCAGCCGCGACCGGATCGGCGATTATAAGGGTTGGGCAGTTCTGGGCTTCGCTGCACGGCGACGTTGCACAGCTATGCCCACGAGCACAAGTCCGCCCCCATTTCGAGGCTTTTTGACCCACTTGCGTGCGTAAAAGGGTCACATAGCAAGGAACGGACTTTTGCCCGCAGGTATAGGCGCGGGTTTAGCGGCTCTGTGACTTCTGACCAAAAGATCCGCCTTTGCAAACCGAAACGCGGAACGGGCAGCAGGTCCGGGGCTGCCGTTAGCTCGGGGCGGCAGCCGCCGACGGAGATGCAGTATGGGGGGAGGGGGAAGCAGCCAGGGATCCCGGCACGCGCGCCCCCGGATCCCGGCGCACCTGGCTAGACCACACTCCGCTGGTCGAGTCAGCTTTGCACCATTTTGCCCCGGCGCCCCCCACCTGTGTCTATGCTAACGAGCAAAAGTTCTTGGGCAAACGCCGAACCGTGGTTGGCCTGCGACTCGCCTTGGACTGCGCATCAGCAAGCCATTGCACGTGCGCCTACGTGCCTATGCGAGATGAGCAAGAAGACTCCAAAGGCTCGCGCGGGAGTATGACCACACAACACTGCCGCGTTGCGCAACTGCCCGTGATTCAGCGCACATGTGGCCATTCGGACAGCGCGGCTCCATGTCGTATTAGACAGCCCCGGCACAGCGTAAACATTTCCCGGAATCGCACACCCCGTGACACAATTGTGAAAACTAGGACTCCCGCTGTGCAAGGCATGATGGCTCCACGCGCGGGACTACCAACAACCCGATGTGCCGTGGGCACAACGCAGCTGACTTGCGTGCAAGAAAGGTAGCCCTGCTGAGCAATGCTTAGGCCATGCAAGGCACTGACACCTGCCATTGGGTGCTAGGGTGTCGGCCGCGCAATCTACACCAGCGTACACAAATCCACCCCCCGTTTTGCGGCGTTTTGATACGCCTGCGTGCGCAAAAAGACCATGTGGCGAGGAACGGACTTTTGCTCGTGGGTATAGTCACGGGTTTGGCGCACGGATCCTCGCGCGACATAGGGAGACGGCGCAGGCGCCCTCGCACGCGTTAACGCGAACGCGCCGGGCTCGGCGCGACGACCACATGCGGGTAAGGTCTGTGACGCAAAGCGCTGGGCGCCCGGCTTGCCCGCGGGGCGCATTCCCGGAAGCCGATAGCCATGTGTATTGCGGCCGCGAGCGTCCCGGTCAAGCCCAGCTGCGCACCATCGCCATGTTTTTGAAGCCAAGAAAACGGACACAGTGCCAGATCGACACGTTGTTGTGCAGCTAGCCCTCTAGTACTCGCGCTGCAGCGGCGGGCTCCCGGGGCGGGAGAGCGTCGAGTCCTGCATTCCCACGACAATCTCGCGCACGGCGCCGTCGTGCATCACGTCGTCGCGGATGGCCATCATCTGTTCCCTTGTGGGCCTCTTGCCCGCGGACTCGAGCCGACCGGCGAGGTAGCCCTGCATGTAGCAGAGCGTCTCGGCGGCTCCGTTGGACCTGTTGATGCCGGGAAACAGGGGGCATGCCTGCGGGTCGTCGCGTATCCTAGCCGCATACGCCTTTGTCTCCCGTATCACGTCTTCGTAGGAGCCCCCAAGGGGATCCGCGGGGACGCCTCCCCCAGGTTCACGCATGTTCATTGCCGTGCCCCCTTGCTAGGCACTGTATTTATAATTTTGTGGGTTCCTCCGCGCCCGCCCGG
>RKSK01000166.1 GCA_007570915.1 Cenarchaeum sp. | reverse complement strand
CTCGTGGAGGTGTGCGCGACGCTGCGCTCGCTCCACTCGATGGTCAGGCACCTCCACCTGACGGCCAAAAAGCAGAACAACTACCCCCTTATCCTGCCGCTTCAGATGATGCTCCCGTTCGTCATGGAGCAGGCCGAGGCCCTGCGGGCCTCCATGGACGCCTTTGCGCGCTCGGTCCCGGTGGGCGACGGGATTGGCCCAATGGTCGTCGGCTCGATGATGGCAGGCCTCAAAAAGCGCGAGGCGGCCTTTCAGACGGTCGCCGCCGACGCCGAGCTCGAGGGCCGGCGCCTGGTCCTGCTAAAGGCCCGCGGCCCAATGCCGGCAGTCGGGCGCCTCGAGGACGCGCTGGCCTCGCTCGTGGCCTCCTCGAGGCCAGACGCCATAGTGATGGTCGACGCGGCCCTCAAGCTCGAGGGCGAGGAGGCCGGCGCCGTCGCGCACGGGTTTGGCGCGGCGATGGGGGGGACCGGCGCCGAGAGGGCCTCGATAGAGTCGCTTGCCACGCGCGAGGGGATACCCGTGCACTCTGTGGTCGTAAAAGAGTCGGTCAAGGACGCGCTCTCGCCGATGCCCGAGGCGATTGCCTCGGCGGCCGCGGTCGCCGCCGACGCCGTGCGCTCGGCGATAACGGACAACACGGAGCGCGGCGCGCTTGTCGCGGTCCTGGGCGTCGGCAACACGTCGGGGGTGTCGCAGTGAGGCTGCCGTGGGCGCGCAAGGCCGCCCCCGAGGAGCTGCTCACGTCAATAGCCTGCGCGTCGTGCCGGCGCAGCGCGGTCCGCGCGCACGCCGAGGGTGACGCCGTGTTTGGCGAGGCCAAGTGCCCGTCATGCGGAGCCGCTGCGCGCGTGGACATGATATACTCTGGCAGGCCTATGCGCGGGTAGTGACAGTCGCGCCGCCGTCCTCGGCGATAAACGTGTGCTCGGCCTGCGCGACCCTCTGGCCGGCGGCCTCGACGAGCACGGCGTACGCGTGGACCGCCCTTGACTTGACGAGCGTGTCAAGGAGGCGCGCGGCCTCGCCGGGCTCCCAGCGGTCAAGCCACCTGCGCGCGAAGGGGAGCATGTTAAACCTCTCCCATATGTGGTCGAGCATCTCGTTTGCGGCGCCGTCCTTTGTCCTCTTTTTTGAGACTAGCGCAAATATGTTCCTCGTCTCGCCGTCCTGCACGTACCCGAGCCCGCTTGACGTGGTCACAAAGGGCTCGCACGCGTACGCCTCGCCGGCGCCAAGCGAGGACGACCGCAGCGCCCACGTGTTGGGTATGGACTTGCCGGCGTGTATCGTGTACTGGCCCAGCGAGTGGCCCGTGAGGTTTGCTATGGGCTTGCACGAGTGGCGCTTTATGACGTCGTGTATGGCGCGCCCGATGTCGCGCGTCTTGGCGCCTGCCCTTACGACGGACATGGCCTCCTCAAGGGCCTCCTCGGCGGCCCTCACGATGTGCTCGTGGTCGGGGTCCATGTTGACCGTGACGGCAGTGTCGGCGATATAGCCGCCGATGTGGGCCCCGAGGTCCACCTTGACGGTGTCCGACTCGCCTATGACGAGCGTGTCGCCCGGCTCGGCCGTGTAGTGCGCGGCGACCTCGTTGATGCTCACGTTCACCGGAAAGGCGCACTCGGCGCCGCGCCTGCGAATGTCGGCCTCGACGCCCTCGCAGACCTCGAGCGCGGTCCTGCCTGCGAGGTCCATGCCGCGCACGGCCTCGCGGGCCGCGGAGGCTATCCCGCCGGCCCTGACGTACTCCTCGCGCCCCACGGGCGCCCCCGCGGGCCGGTCAGTATTTAACGAAAGCGCGCCCCGCCTGCCGTGGCAGGGTTAAATTGGGGGCCTCGCGCGCGCGGCCCCGCTGGGATTGTGGTCTAGCATGGCATGATTCTGGTTTTGGGTACCAGAGGCCGCAGGTTCAAGTCCTGCCAATCCCACCACCACCCGCCCCTGGGGCGCGCCCCCGCACCACGGTTTATTTATGCGGCCCCCGGCGCGCCGCCCCGTTGGCGCAGACGCAGGCAGACGGCGTGATGGACCGGATCAGGTCAGTCGAGACCGGCCTGGACGGGCTCGGCGAGCGCGTGGCCGGCATGAAAAAGTCGCTGGCCTCAAAGGCCGCCGCCGAGTCCGAGGCCCTCATGGGCCGCGTGCGCGAGATGGCGACGGCCGAGGCGGCATCGACGCTGGAGAGGGCGCGCGCCGACGCAGAGTCCGAGTCGGCCAGGATAAAAAAGGACGGCGAGGCGCGCCTCGCCGAGATACAGTCGCGCATAGACGCAAACTTTGCCGAAGCCGTGGACCATGCAGTCTCGAGGATACTCGCCCCATAGCGCCGCCGCGCCGCTGGCCGGAGGCGCGCCGCTTGGCGGCGCGAAAATCGCCGTGGCGACCTCGCACGGCAGGCACTATTACCGGTTTGTCAGGTCGCTGCGCGCGCTCGGCGTGCGGTTTGACTCGATCACGCCGTCGAGAATCGCCGAGCACGGCGCCGACCTTGTGCTCTCCACGCGCGCCGAGGCGCCCGCCGGCATTGGGGTGCCTGTCCTGCACGAGGACGCCGCAGACGAGCACCCGCTCCTGCTGTGCGGGATGATGATGCGCAGGCTGGGGCACCGGCCAGAGGGCGACGAGCTTGTCCTCGGAGTCGATCCGGGAAGCCGCACGGGCCTGTCGGTGTTTTACTGCGGCCGCGAGATAGGGACGTCGTTTCACACGTCAGTCGACGGGCTCGTCTCGCACATGATCGAGCTCATGGCGGGCCTGGGCGCAAAAAGGAGGACGATAAGGATCGGCAGCGGCAACATGGAAGTCACGCGGCGCATATGCGACCTGCTAAACCTGCGCTACTGCTCGTCGTTTGACCTCGAGCTCGTCGACGAGCACGGGACCAGCCCGCGAACGCGAAGCCTCAACAGGCGCGGCACGCGCGACATGCTGTCGGCAAGGAGCATCGCGCAGAGGGCGGGAAGAAAGAGGACCGTCCTGCCGCACTCTGTGCCGGCCTAGGCGCCCCCGCGCTCCTCGCGCGCGACATAGACGTGCTTTGCGAGGACGCCGGCGATAATGCCGCCGACGATTGGCGCTGCCCAGTAGAGCCAGTGAAACTCCCACATCCCCGAAAAGACGACCGGCCCGAACGACCTCGCGGGGTTTACCGACGCGCCCGTGAGGGGGACGCCGACGAGGTGGATCACCGTGATGACGCCGCCGACGACAAAGCCGTGCCAGCCGGCCGGCGCCCTCTTGTGGACGATGCCCATGAATATCGCGAGGACCAAAAAGAAGGTCAGGACCACCTCGACGAGGAACGCCGAGCCGACGTTGCCCTCGATGAGCTCGCTCGGGCCCGTGTGGCCCGCAAAGGCGACCGTGGAGGCCAGCGCGGGCAGTATAGCGGCGATCGTGGCCGAGGCGACCACGGCGCCGGCGACCTGCGAGGCGACATAGGCGATCCCGTCGCGAACCCCGAGCTTGCCCGTTATGACCATGGGTATCGTGACTGCGGGGTTTATGTGCGCGCCAGAGACGTGCCCAAAGGCGTATACCATGATGGCGATTATCCCTCCGTGGGCCAGCGATATGAGGATGAGGCCCTCGCTTGTCATCTCGCCGCCGCCGTGGACGGCCACGGCGAGTATGACGGATATGGACCCGAAAAAGACGAGCGCGTACGTCGATATTGCCTCGGCTAGCCACGCCCGCGGGCCGTTCACGCGGCGCGCCGCGGATCCGGCGGTTATAAAGCCACCGCCGCCTGCGATCAAGCGGGGCACAAAACCTTGTCAATATTGCGTCGACTGTGGGTCAACATTGGGCGCACGCAAGCCTTTATTGCTGACCTCTAGGCGCTGGCTCGCAATGAGCCAAGTTGAGGGCAGGCATGTGCTCGACGCCATGGAGGCCATAGAGCTGGCGCTGAACGCCAACGACGGGTCGATTAGGGGGCGAACAACCCTTCAAAAGATAGTCTACTTTATCTCCGTGCAGGTGCCTGATAACAGCATTGATTACGACCCTCACTTTTTTGGCCCATACAGCGTGGACGTCGCCTCGGGGCTTGCAAACTTGCACTCGTTGGGATTTGTGTACGAGATCCCCATACCTGCTGGCAGGCACATGGGGTACGAGTATGGCATAACAAAATACGGCATAGACGACTCAAAAAGGCTGGACGACATGTATCCCAAAGAGACGCACCAAAAGATCGCCAGCGTTATTGCGGCTTGCAAGAAGGATCTAGAGATTGCAAGCGCGCCCCGCCTGCTGTATGCCTCCAAGGTGCACTATGTCCTAGCAAACCACGCCAGTCG
>RKSK01000133.1 GCA_007570915.1 Cenarchaeum sp. | reverse complement strand
GGGGCTGAGCGCCGTGCTGCCGCCCAGGGGCCTGGAGACGGCCGCCAGGGGCGCTGCGGAAGGCCTATCCGTGGATAACCCCCGCCGTTCAATGGCAATCGTCGCAGCGCAGGTTCGCCTGGTTTGCGCCACCGGGCCCGGCGCAGTTGCGGCCGCGAGGTCGCTCGCGCTGCACACTGGCGCGTTCAACACGGTGATGCCCGGGTGGGCCGCCATGGCGGACGAGTGCAGGAGGGACGGGGATGCCGCAGAGGCCGCAGGCGCCGTCGGGAGGGGGGTGTTTGCGCGCAGGCCGGGTGATCAGTTCAGGTTTACCGCCATGTCCGTCGACCTGCGCCTAAGGAGGCATGAGCGCAACCAGGTGATGATGCGCATACGGCGAACAGGGATATTCTCGCCCACGTGTGTCGTGGAGTACTGCCCGTTCATGGCGCGCCTGGACGACGACCCCGAGGAGATCGACTCGCCAAAGGCGGCCGCTTATGCCCACGAGTGCGAGGTGCGCTTGCCCGACGGCGCGCGCGTTGCGCCTGGCAGCGTGAGCGTCATGGCGCGCAGGGGCAGGCTAGACGCAAGGGCTCGTGGGCACCTGGGGCGCCTCGGGAGGCTCGGGGAGGACGTGGAGTTTAAAGACTAATAAGGCCCGCACCCGCCGCGTCGGCCATGGCGACAGGGGACGCGGAGCTCGAGGGGGCGGGGGACGCGCTGCCTAGGGGGAACCAAGCCGGGGCAAAAGGCGGGGCACTCGGCGCGGCGCCGTCGGACGCGGAGCTGCTCGAGGGAGCGCTCCGCAGGGCCAGGGGCGCCCGCCCCAAGGGGGACGGCGAGCTCCGCCGCGAAAGCGAGGCCCTGGCAGGGGCGTGCTACGCAGTGGTCAGGCTGGTGCCGCTAGCCGAGCGCGACGCGTCTTGCCGCGAGGATCTCTTTGGGGCCATCCGCAAGGCAGTCGCCATGTCGGAGCCGGCATGCCCCCGCGACGCCGAGCTCGCGGTTCTCATGGTGACCGTCCTGCTCGACGCCGGGCGCCCCGTGGAGTCATCCGAGGCGTCGAGGCGCATCCTGGAGCGGTGGGGAGAGCACGCCGGCGAGTCGGCGGTGTACGCCGCAAAGGCCTCCGGGGCCATAAGGGCCGACATGTACGGCGTGCTATACCTCGAGCGCCCAATCGGGGACGGCACGGGCGCGGGCGAGGAGTGGATGTACGAGTCGCTCGAGAGGGCCGTCGGGCTGGGCGCTGCCAGGTACACCGGCTCTGGGATCGAGATGACAGGAACCGCCGCAGGCGCGCTCACGGAGCGCGAGCTGGCCGGCGCCGAGGCCGTGGCCGCCGGCGTCAACGCGCACGGCGCGCCGCCAGGCCTGGCCGAGCGCCTGGAGGCGCGGCGCAGGGGGCGCGGGCACGGAAGCATGACCACGTGGGCCGAGGCCACGGTGGAGGCCCGCGGCGCCGGCGCCGAGGTCGGCGCGGCATGGGCCAGGATCGCAAGGGGGCGCGCCCTGGCGCCCCCCGCCGCGTAGGGGGAGGCCAGCGGCCCGCGGCAGCGGGGCCGCGCGCGGGCAGCGGCCCGCGGCAACAGGTGCGCCGGGCCAACGGGGCGCCAGCAGGGGTTCAAGCCACCCGTCGCAAGGCGCGGGATCCGCCACGCGCGCATGCTCGGGCGGCGGCGGGCTGCGGCGCCGCGGGCAGCAGGGGCGGGCCAGGGGAGCATACACAAACCTGGGGGCGCCGAGGCGGCAAAGCTTGACGGCGGCCTGCGCGGGATGGCGCAAGCCTGGCTGGCCGAGCCTGCGGCCCCCGGCACGCCCGCGGGGCGCAACGTCATAGTCGTCGTGGACAGGGCGCCCGGCGACGCGCGCGGCCCGCGGGCCGCCGCGCGCGAGGGCAAGGACACCGTGGAGCGGCTGCTGGGGGAGCTTGGCGCCACGGACATTGTGGCCGCGCAGTCGCTCTCGTTTGTGACCGCGACGGTCCCGGTGGACCGCCTCGGCGAGCCTGCCGCCAGCAAGAGCGTGCGCAGGATCGGCGACGGCGAGGAGCGCCTCCGCGCGCCCGCGCTCGGCCCCTCGGTCGGCCCTGACCTGCCGCCAGGCGGCCTCGGCCGCGCGGCCTGGGCGGCGACGACGCTCACGGGCAAGGGCGTAAGCGTGGCGATACTCGACGACGGGATCCACAGCGACGTGCTCGACGGCAAGGTCGCGCAGCGGCAGCACTGCGCGGGCCTGTCCGGCTGCAGGGGGCAGGCCCCCGCCGGCGGGGCCCACGGCGGCGGGGAGGCGACCCACGGGACGAGGGTCGCCGGCGTCATCGCCGCGCCGCCCGGCGAGTTCCGCGGCGCGGCCTTTCCGTCGGGGATTGCGCCGGGCGCCACACTGCTTGACGTGGTCACGCACTCTGCGGATGGGGGCCGCATGGCCGCGCTCGCGCACGGCCTTGACTGGGCGCTCGCAAGCGGCGCGCATGTCGCAGTCGTGGCCGCCGGCGCGCCGGGGTGCTCGGCCGGCGACGCCGCCCCGCTGGTCGCCGACGAGGCCGTCGAGATGGGCATGATAGTCGTCGGCGCCGCCGGCGACGGGGGGGACGCAGGCGGCGGCGCGCGCGCGTACGGGACCGTCCACTCGCCGCACTGCTCGCGAAACGCGATCGCCGTGGGCGCCACCGGCGAGCGCGACGGCGAGCCCGTCGTCCACGCCGCCTCCGGCAGGGGGCCGGCCGCCGGGCCGGCCGGCGCGCTGCTAAAGCCCGACATTGCCGCGCCGGGGGAGGGCATTGCGGTGCTGAGGGGCAGCTCCACGCACGAGGCCCTCCATGCGCAGGGCACGGGCCTGGCCGCAGCGCAGGCCGCCGGCGCGGCGGCCCTCGTCCTGGAGGCGAGGCCGTCGATCTCGCCGGAGGGGGCAAGGGCGGCCCTCCTCCTCGGCGCGCAGTGGCAGGGGACCGGCGCGTGCACGGCGTCAATGTACGAGCGGGCCGAGGAGCCGGGCCACTGCTCGCACGCGACGCGGCCCGCCGGCGCCGCAGAGTCCGAC
>RKSK01000177.1 GCA_007570915.1 Cenarchaeum sp. | reverse complement strand
GACATACTGCACGCGATGGCGTCTGACCCCGACTGCCTGCGGTTCCTCTCTTTCGTGGGCGCGACGGTCTCGACGGGGCTGCGCGGCGTACTGCGCGACATGGCAAGGCGCAGGATGTTTGACGTCATTGTCACGACGTGCGGGGCCCTGGACCACGACCTGGCCCGCTCGTTTGCCGACTATAACGCCGGCTCGTTCACGATGGACGACGCCGAGCTTGCCGGGCAGGACATGCACCGCCTCGGGAGCGTCCTTGTGCCCTCGTCAAGCTATGGCACGCTCATCGAGGAAAAGATGCAGGAGATCCTCGGCGCCGAGCACGCCGCGGGGGCGCGCACGGTCTCGACTGCGGACATTGCGAGGTTTATCGGCGAGAGGACCGGCGAGGGATCGTTCCTGCACTGGGCCGCCAAGAACTCGATACCCGTCATCGTGCCCGGCATCATGGACGGGGCCGTGGGGAGCCAGATCTGGACGTTTTGCCAGGGCCACCCCGGCTTCTCCCTTGACATTGTGCGCGACTCGGAGACGCTCTCGGGCCTCGTCTTTGGCGCCAAGAGGTCCGGCGCGCTCATGCTCGGCGGCGGCATATCAAAGCACCACACGCTGTGGTGGAACCAGTACAGGGGCGGCCTCGACTATGCGCTGTACGTCACGACGGCCTCCGAGCACGACGGCAGCCTGAGCGGCGCGCCGGTCAGGGAGGCCGTCTCGTGGGGAAAGGTCGCCAGGGGGGCGCGGCAGGCCACGCTCCGCGCCGAGGCGACCGTCGCGCTGCCCTTCCTCTATGCGGCCCTCCTCGAGCGCCTCGCCGCGCGCCCGGCCGCGTGAAAATACTATTATTGCAGGGTTTTGGCGGCCGCGCCACGAACCAGAGGTACCACGTCCACGACCTGGCCGAGTTTAGCGTCGAGGGTGGGTACCTCATAGACGGGTTTCCCTCCACGGGGCACACGAGCGCGATCGCCTCGGCGTCGCTCATAAACGCCATGAAGTTCAGGCCCGTGGCCACGATAGACTCGGACAGGTTTCCCGCCGTGAGCATGGTCCAGGACTCCAGGCCGTTCCACCCCACGCGCATATTCGCCGACGCCTCGCTCAAGGTCGCCGTCTTTTCGTCATACCTTGCGCTCCCGTCCCAGGAGCACAAGCCGATGGCCCGCATGATGCTAAAGTGGGCCCGCGACCACAAGGTCTCGTGGATAGTCAGCAGCGTGGCAGTCGGCACGCAGATACCCGAGGGCAAGATCATGGCGGTCGGGAGCACCGAGGAGGCGCGGGAAAAGATAGCCGAGGCCTCGATGGAGGTCATGGGCAGCGGCATGATAACGGGCATACCCGGCGCGCTGCTAAACCACGGCGCGATCGGGGGCCAAAACGTCATTGTCGTCCTCTACAACCCGACGCACGAGGGGGCCGACTATCGCGCCGGCGCGCTGCTGTGCACGGCAATGTCGCGCCTCGTGCCCGGCACCGCCTGCGACATTGACGCGCTGCAGGCCGAGGCCGAAAAGGCCGAGCGGGCCATGCGCGAGGCCGAGACCGAGTCCGGCGAGGGCGTCCTCAAGCGCGGCATGTACGGCTAGGCGGCCTTGGAGGGCATGGCGGCGTTTGCGGCTGCCGTGGTGGCCGTCTCGGCCACCGGAGCGCTAGCGCCCGGACCGCTCCTCGCGGCCGGCGTCGCCCTCGGCGCGCGCGGCGGCGCGCGCGCGGGGCTTGCGCTGGCCGCCGGCCACGCCGCCGTCGAGCTCCCCCTTGTCCTTGCGCTGGGGGCCGGCGTTGCGCCGCTAGCCGGCGACGGCGGCGCGGGCAGGATCGTCTCGGCGGCGGGCGCCGCCGGCCTGTTTGCGTTTGCGGCAGTCCACGCGCGGCAGGCGTTCACGCGCCGCAGGGCAGGCCGGCGCGCCCGCGGCGCGTCTGCGCGCGGCGCGCTCGCGGTGGGCGCGGCCCTAAGCGCGGCCAACCCGTTCTTTTGGGCGTGGTGGGCCACCGTGGGGCTAAAGCTCGTGGCAGACTCGTCGTCGCTGCTCGGCCCGTGGGGCCCGGCGGCGCTCTTTGCGCTGCACATACCAATGGACGTCGCGTGGCTCGCGGCAGTCGCCGCGCTCGCCGCGCGCGGGCTGTCGGCCATGGGCGCGCGCGGGCGCCTCGCCGTCGACGTTGCGCTTGTGGCGACAATGGCGGCAATCGGGTCAGTGTTTGCGCTCGAGGCGGCGTCCTAGGGCCTTTTGATAATGTCGATCTCCATCGTGGAGATTTTGCGGTTCTTGCCGTCCTCGCCGGTAAAGCTGTCCGAGGCTATCCTCACGTCGGATATCTCGTACCCGACGGTGTTCATCCTCTTCACTATCATCTGCGAGACGTCAACGGCCTGCGTTATGCGCTTGCCTCGGGCCTTTATCGTTATCTTGGGGAGCGTCGCAAGCTGCGTGAGGGTAGCCGTGACATAGGTCATTATCGGCTTTACGCCAATGAGGACGACGCTCCTGTCGCGCGGCTCGGCCTCTCGCCTCTCGCCCTCGGGTCGGTCGCCGGGGCGCTGCTCCCCCCCGTCCTGCGGCGCGCCGTGCCCCTCGGGGCGCTCGCCGTCCCGGCGCTCGCCCTCGGGGCGCTGCTCCCCCCCGTCCTGCGGCGCGCCATGCCCCTCGGGGCGCTCGCCGTCCCGGCGCTCGCCCTCGGGGCGTCCGCCGTCCTTGTCCTCGCACGTGCCGCCGGCCTCGCCGCCGCACCCGCACGAGCCCTCGCCGGCGCCCCCCGCCGCGGGCGGCGGGGCGGGCTCGCCGGGGCCCGAGGATGACGTGTACTCGCTGTACACCCTCGCCGCGTCGCTCTCTGCGCTCATCGTGGCACCCCGCGGATCCTGTTGGTTAATAACCCTATTCATGCCCCCCTCGCCCACGCCCTCGAGGAGGCGCTCGGCCTCCCCATAGGTCGCGCACGAGCGGACCGCCCCCACGAGGGCCTCGTCCTCGACCTCGTAGCAGTGCGTGACGCCCTGCGCGTCGCGGTACACGAGCATGAGGCGGCCCCCCGCGAGGCAGTGGTACATGCGGTCGTCCTCCATGAGCTCCGGCCTGATCCGGACCTGGCCCCCCTCCTCCGAGACGGCGCGCGCCATGCGGCGCGGCGCGGCGGGGGGCCTATTTAGCCCAACGGCGGCGGGGGCGGGGCTAGCGAGATATATGGGCCTCGCCGCGGGGGCCGCGCAGGATGGGCAGGATAGTCTTGCACGCCGACTTTGACCACTTTTACGCGCAGTGCGAGGAGGTGCGCAACCCCCTCCTCCGCGCGGCCCCCCTCGTCGTCTGCGTCTTTTCGGGGAGGGGCGGGGACAGCGGCGCCGTCGCCACGGCAAACTATGCCGCGCGCTCCCACGGCGTGGGGTCCGGAATGGCGATAAACCTGGCGCGAAGGCGCCTAAAGGGCGTGCCGGAGGCGAGGTTTCTCCCGGTGGACTTTGCGTTCTATGAGGGCGTCTCGGCGCGCGCGATGGGGATACTGCGCGGCCACGCCGACACGTTCGAGTACGTCGGGCGCGACGAGGCGTACATGGACGTCACGCAGAGGGCGTCAGGCGACTATGGGACGGCGCGCCATCTCGCGCAGCAGGTAAAGAACGACGTGCGCTCGGCCCTGTCGCTCACGTGCTCGGTCGGCGTCTCGCCAAACAGGCTTGTCTCAAAGATCGCCTCTGCGCACCAAAAGCCCGACGGCCTGACCGTCGTGGAGCCGGGTGACCTCGAGGGCTTTCTCGGCCCGCTCGGCGTGCGCAAGGTGCCCGGCCTGGGCAAGCGCGCCGAGGAGGCCCTGGTCGCCGCCGGCATACACACGGTCGCCGACGCGCGCGCGCGAAGCGTCTTTGCGCTATCGGAGATACTCGGGCGCCGCATGGGGACATACCTGCACAACGCCTCGCGCGGGATTGACGACGAGCCCGTAGCCGAGCGCGGGCCAAACGTCCAGTACAGCAAGATTGCGACGCTGGAGCGCGACTCGACTGACGCGGGGTTCCTTGCCGGCGCGATCCCGCGCCTGTGCGCCGGCGTCCACGAGTCGCTTGCGGCCGACTCGAGGACGTTTCGCTCCGTCGGCGTGCTCATCGTCCAGTCCGACATGGCGTCGAGGTCCAGGTCGGTCACGCTTCGCAACGCGACGTCCTCGCTCGGCGAGATGGAGCGGGCGGCGACGTCGCTCCTGCTCGAGGCCCTGGGGTCCCAGGAGGTCCCCGTGAGGCGCCTGGGCGTGAGGGTGTCAGACCTCGGCGACGCCGGGGGCCAGTCGAGCATGGACGACTATGCGTGAGGCGGCCCGAGGCGGCGCGCGCGGCGCGTCTCGACTGCCATGACCACGGCGATGAACGCAAAGAGCCACGGCAGGAACATTATCTCGCCGGCCACAGAGTGGAACTCCTCCCACCGCTCGGCGTCGGCGGTCACCTTTAGCGCGTACCACGAGAGGAGGAATATCCTGATGACGTTGACCGTGACGGTCCCTATGATGCCGGCGGCAAACCACGCGGCCTTGCGGCGCGCGGGCACGCGCATCTTGAGGAGAAAGGCCATCATCACGAGCGAGTATATTATTATGCTGTGGACGCCGGCTGACGGCCAGAACACCTGGAGCGCAAAATGGCCGTGGTCGCCGCTCAGGAACATCATGTTGTCGCGCGCGATGGCGGTGCCCAGGTCAAAGGCCGTGACGAGCCAGACGTTGAGCTCGACCATGTAGGGGACGACGTACTGGAGCGCGCCGAGGCGGTTGTAGGGAAAGTACGCGTCAAGGCCGAGTATGAGCGCGCTGCCGCCCAGGAATATCGGGCCGGCCGGCGCCAGGCGCAGCCACCTGCGGCCCAGGAGGATGTGCAGCGTGGCGACCATGAACGCCGTGATTATGGCAATGTCCCACATCCACGTCCACGACGCGGAGAGCTCGACGCCGGCGGAGGCCGACGCGGCGGCCATCGACTCGCGCAGGCCAGACTCTGCGGCGACGATATAGGCGATCGCGCCGGCGGCGACGGGCGCGCATGCGGCGGCGCGCCGCGCGCTAATGTCGACCCTTAGCATGGCGAGCTCGGCGACGGCAAACGCCACGGCAAAGAGCGCGCCGCCGCGGCCCTGGTTCCACCCGAGCTCAAACGTGCCGGGGTACGCCGCGAGCGCAAGGGCCACTGGCGCGGCCACGAGCGCCATGCCCGCGGCCATCATCACGCCGACCATGGCCGGCGCGCCGCGGGGCGCACAAATAAAGAGTTCTGCGGCCGGCGGGGCCGCGCCTCACGCAAACTCGGAGATCGACCTCTGCCGCAGCGCGCGCGCGGTGGCGCCGTGCGATAGCCACTCGGCGGCGCTCACGCCGGTCCGCGAGGAGGCCAGCGCGACGGCCTCGTCCATTCCCCCCACGGCCGCAAAGGGCGAGCGCATGGCGTCGCGGACCCCCTCGCGGACCTGCCACACGCCGACTGGCACCGAGTACTCGGGCCGTATCTCGCGCAGGACCAGCGCGCCGGCCTGCGCGCCGATGCGCGCCAGGTGCTCGCAGACGGCGAGGCGGGCCGCATGGTACGCGCCGGCGATCGCCGGCGCGTGGCCGATGCCCCCGTGGCCCTCCGAGTCCGACCCAAAGGCCATCGTGCCGTCGGCCCTCTGCCACGCCTCGACGACCTCAAAGCGCCACGCGCGCGGAAAGAGTATCACGGCGTACAGGTTGCCGAGCCTCTCGGAAAAGTGGACGCGCCACGAGTCTATCCTGGGCATCGCGAGGATCTCGCGCGACAGCGCGCGCGACACGGACGAGTCGACCGCGGTGATGCCCCACCTCGTAGGGACGAGGCGCCGGCGCCTCCCGAGCATCCCGACGCTCAGGCACCGCTGTATGCGCGTGACCTCGACGCCGGCGCGCCACAGCGACATTACCGCCTCGGCGGCGCCGAGGTCCGTGTCCGCGTGCGCGCGCTCCAGCGCGCGGACCGCCGGCGCGCCCGAAAAGGTCGCCCGCTCTATCTCGCCGACAGGCCCGAACGGCGCCGAGTGCCCGTCGGGCACGCCGCGCGCCGACGCCGGGCGCCCAAAGCGGAGCTCGGCGTCGGCGGGCCGCGAGGCCATCGCGACCTCCTGGAGCGACCTGACGTACCTGCCGCCAGTCTCGTCGGCGCGCACCGTGCGCACGCCGCGCACCAGGCGCAGGCGCATCGAGACGATCTCGCCCAGGGACATCCTCCCCCAGCGCTCCGGCGCGTCGAGCAGGCCCGTGTCCCCGTGCGCTGCCGGGACCAGCGGCCCGACGCCGATGCGCGGGTACCCGTGCGAGCCGACAAAGACCGACGGCGGGCTTGACCCCTCCACGCCGTCGCGCCACAGCGGCGCAGACGCGGCGAGGCGCGCGCTCCACTCCCTGGCAAGCGCCTCCCTCTCGAGGCGCGAGTCGGCGATCACCGCGCGGCGCGCGCGCCCTCCCCGTAATATAGCAGGCGGGCCGGCCGGCGCGCGCACGCGGCGACCAACGGTAAATAAGGGGCGCCGGGCGGGCCGGCGGCGTTGAGCCAGCTTGTGGGGTGCGCGCGCTCGGACATCGGCGACGTCCTCGAGGCCGCCATGGCCGGCGCGCGGCCCTCGCGGGTGGACTGCCAGAGGCTCCTAGAGTCAGGCGACACAAAGCTCATGGGCATGGCAGCCGGCCACCTGGCCCGCAGGGGGTTTGGCAGGAGGGTCACGTACGTCAACAACATCATACTAAACTACACCAACGTCTGCGTGACTGACTGCAAGTTTTGCGCGTTCTACAGGCCCCCCGGCGACGGCGAGGCGTACACGCTCACGCTGGACCAGATAAGGGCGCGCATAAGGGCCGCGTGGGAGTCCTTTGGCATCAGGCAGGTCCTCATACAGGGGGGCCACAACCCGAGCCTGCCCATAGAGTACTATGAGGAGGCCTTTGCGATGATGCGCGCCGAGTTTCCCAGGGTCGGCGTGCACGCGCTCTCGGCGTCGGAGGTCGACATGATTGCGCGCGTGTCAAGGTCGTCCACGCGCGAGGTCCTCTCGAGGCTAAAGGGGGCCGGAATGCAGTCCATGCCCGGCGCCGGCGCCGAGATACTCTCTGACCGCGTGAGGGGCGTCATTAGCCCCAAAAAGATAACGGGCTCTGACTGGATACGCATAATGCGCGAGGCCCACGAGGCCGGCCTCCCGTCCTCGGCGAGCATGATGTACGGCCACGTCGAGACCGCCTCCGAGGTCGCCGACCACATCGACCGCATAGCGAGGCTGCAGGAGAGGACGCGCGGGTTTATGGCGTTTATACCGTGGAACTTTGAGCCAAACAACACGGCCCTCGCCGAGGAGGGGACCGTGACCCGCGGGGCCGGCGGCGCGAGCCTGCTAAAGATGATCGCCGTATCGAGGATAGCGCTCGGGCCCATAATACCGCACCTCCAGTCGTCGTGGCTTACAAACGGGGTCGGCATGGCGCAGCTCGCCCTAGAGTACGGGGCAGACGACTTTGGCGGCACGCTAATCGGCGAGGAGGTCGTCTCGTGCACGGGCGCGAGGTCCACGGAGCTTAGCGGCGCGGCCATAGAGGCCTCGATAAGGCAGGTCGGCTACGAGCCCGTCGAGCGCGACAACTTTTACGCCCCCGCCACGCCGAGCCCGTAGTCGGCCCACCTCGAGTCGACGAGGCCCGCCGTGGCCGCGTCGGCGGCGACGGGCTCCTGGTCCTCCCTCATGTGGCCCTCCTCGCGCGTCTTTGCCGTGGCGTCGATGCCCATCTTTGAGCCGTGGTTTGGCCGCGGCGAGGCGGGGTCCAGCGTGTCAGTCGGGGCGCCGTCTATGATCACCGTGTCGCGCGCGGGGTCCGCGCGCGTCGTGACGGCCCATATGACGTCGTTGGCGTCATGGACGTCGACGCCGGCGTCGACGACTATGATCGCCTTTGTGAGTGAGAGCTGGCCCATGCCCCACAGGCCCATCATCACCTTTTTGGCCTGGCCGGGGTACCTCTTTTTGATCGAGACTACGGCGAGGCCGTGGAACCAGCCGGCCGGCGGCATGGCAAAGTCGGCAATCTCGGGCTGCATCATGCGCAGGAGCGGCAGGAACGAGCGCTCGATTGCCTTGCCAATGTACGCGTCCTCGAGGACGGGCTTGCCGACGACCGTGGCGAGGTAGGTTGGCCTCCTGCGGCGCATGACCCCCGTGACCGTGAACGTCGGGTAGCTCCCCACGGGCGTGTAAAAGCCCGTGTGGTCGCCAAACGGGCCCTCGTCGCGCATGTCCGCGGGGTCGACGTACCCCTCCAGGACAATCTCGGCGCGCGCGGGCACGCTAAGCGAGACGGTCTTGCAGCGGACCGTCTCTATGCCCGACTTGCGCACAATCCCGGCAAAGAGGTACTTGTCAAGGCCCTCGGGCACCGGCGCGACGGCCGAAAAGACCGTCGCGGGGTCGGCGCCTATGATGACGGCGGCCTCTGTGCGCCCCCCGCCCTCCCTTGCGGCCTCGTGGTGCTGCGCGCCGCGCTTGTGGCGCTGCCAGTGCATGATTGCGTGCGTGTCGTCGATTACCTGCATCCTGTACACGCCAAGGTTGTACGTGCCCGTGTCAGGGTGCCTTGTGGCGACGAGGCCAAACGTGACAAAGCGGCCGGCGTCATGGGGCCACGTCTTCAGTATGGGCAGGCCCGCAAGCGTGCCCTCGCCGGTGACCTCGGAGACGGGGCCGGACCGGACATCCCTTGGGAACGCGTCGCCCATCCTCGAGAGCTCTGGGAGCTTTTTGATCTTGCCCAGCAGTCCAGAGGGCACCTCCATGCGCGCAAGGCCGGCGATGCGGTCCCCGATGCCCTCAAAGTCGCCCGTGCCCAGGGCGATCTCCATGCGGCGCATGGACCCAAACGCGTTTCCGAGGACTGGAATGTCGCTGCCGGCCACGTTCTCAAAGAGGACCGCCGGCCCGCGCGCGTACGTCACGCGGCGAAGTATCTCGGCGATCTCGAGGTCTGCGCTCACCTCGGCCGTGACGCGGCGCAGCTCGCCGGCGCTCTCTAGCTCGGCGACAAACGCGCCGAGGTCGTCCAGTGCCACGCCCGCGCGCGCCGGCGCGCGTTTGTATAAGCCTAACGCGCCCGCTCAGGAGACGGGGGGCAGCTCGCTCTTTTTGCCGTGGCCGCCGGAGCCAAAGCGGCAGTAAAAGCAGAGGTCTGACTGCATGTGCGTGAGCTTGACGATCCTGATCGCGCCGGCCTT
>RKSK01000216.1 GCA_007570915.1 Cenarchaeum sp. | reverse complement strand
TTACCATCATTCGCTTCACGGGGAGCGCCGTCCCTTTCGCCCTATGGCGCGGGACATTGCTCCAAACGGTGCGTCGC
The DNA here is from genome assembly GCA_007570915.1 of Cenarchaeum sp. Taxonomy (GTDB): domain Archaea; phylum Thermoproteota; class Nitrososphaeria; order Nitrososphaerales; family Nitrosopumilaceae; genus JAHRAL01. The sequence continues at coordinate 4,268 of RKSK01000216.1, read as the reverse complement.
CCCTGGCGTCGCGGTTTGCTGCATACGCCATCGCGTCGGCCACTTGGAGCGCTGCGCTGTGTCGCGAGTCCATAAACGTGATTCCTGCCACGACGGGCGCCCTACCGTGAGACGACAAGCGTCCCACCGCCTGCCGCTCCAGCGCCCTCTCCATTGACATGCGCTGCCCCTCGGGCGCGTTGTCCGAGACCACGCGCAGTGTTGTCACACCCTGCCCTAGCGCAAGACCCTCTAGCCGCTCAACTAGGAGCACCATGGCATGCTCGACAAGCTTTGCGTGTCTGGTGTTTTTTCCGCGCGTCCTTACGCCCGTGACAGTGATGACAAGCGTCATAACGTCGCTGTCACACACGATATTGACGATCTTGCGCATTATGGACATCTTTTTTTCCATGCCCATGGATCCAAGGGGCGAGCCGCCCCGACCGTGGAACATGTCCCCGGCGTGCAGCTCCCAGTCCGCAGGGTCAAGCGCGGGGACAAGTTCGAGCTTGAGCCTTCGGATCCTTTCGGAGAGTTCGGCGATCGCCTCAGGGCTCCCTGTCACGCACGCGAGCACAAGGCGACCCGGGCCCTCCACGGCACCAATCCCGCTTTCAGACTCGTCGACATAGGCGACCCACTCGGGCATTGCGGATCACACCCCCCTCCCGACGTTCGCGATCATGATCGCAGCAGTAGCCCCCGGCATTGCGCGGAGGCGGCGTCGCTAGCCCATATAGTGATCCTGCAAAACATTTTCACAAGCAGGATCGTTTGCGCCAACAAGATCCGATCTCGTGAGTGGCGCGGGGCGTGACTGGAGAGTTACCAAGGGACGAGCCGGGGAGACGGCCCGCATAGGCAGGCTTGCCGCCGTCCCCAGGGCAGCCAAAGCCTGCGACCATGGCGGGGAGGGCGCCGCAGGGCACATTACGCGGCCATGGCCGACTCGTCCTGCCAGACAAAGGCGCGCCGCCGGGCGCGCGATCCCGCGCGGCCGCCGGACAGGCCGCCCCGCCGCCCCTATGGCCAGGCCCGGTTGCGCCGTGGCGCCGCGCCGCGGGCGCGCGCGGCCCCATAGGGTTATTACCCCCGCGCCCCCGCGCGCCCGCCAGGGCAGGTCGACATACGGAGCCTCCTTAGGGGCGGCGGTACCGGGTTGACTCGGTCCGCCGCCCCGACCCCGTTTCCAGCATGCGCGCCCCGCGGGGGCGCCAACCCCCGCGCGTTTCGGGCAGAAAGTGCGGATCTTTTGGCCAAGAGGCCCGGATCCCTGCGCAGGGCGCGCCGGGTTGCACGGCGCCCTCGCGCGCCCCCAGGGGTTATTGCCCACGCGCCCCCGCCGGGGCAGGCCGACGTGCGGGGGCCCCCAGTGGCGGCGCCGGGTTTGCCCGGACCGCCGTCCTGCCCTGTTCTGCCCGCTTTTGGCGCGCCCGGGGGGCGCCGTTGCGGGCCGGCCGCGGCGGGCCGGCGGCCGCGCGCGCCCCGTCACTCCCCGCCGAGCGCCCTGGCGCGGCGCCGCGCGGCGGCGGCCTCCCCCCTCCTCCCGAGCGCGGCCAGGACGCGGGCCCGCTCGGCATGCGCCGGCCCGCTCTCGGGCTCGAGGCCGACGGCGCGGTCGCACGCCTCCAGGGCCGCGTCCAGCCGGCCCAGCGCGGCGAGCACGTGCGCGCGGTGGCGGTGGGCCTCGCCGTCGCCGGGTTCGATCCGCAGGGCCGCGTCAGACGAGTCCAGGGCCTCGTCCATCCGGCCCAGCGCGGCGAGCGCGTACGAGCGGTTTTGGTGGGCCAGCAGGTAGCCGGGGTCGATCCCCAGGGCCGTGTCGCACGCGTCAAGCATCTCGCCGGGCCGGCCCAGCTCTGCGAGCGCAAGGGCGCGGCCCACATGCGTGTGGGCGACGCCCGGCTTGAGCTCGGCGGCGCGGTCCAGCGCGGCGAGGGCATCCTCGTTGCGGTCCAGCGAGAGGAGCGCGCCGGCGCGGCCGCGGTGCGCGGCATAGTCGCCGGGGTCAAGCTCGATGGAGCGGTCCAGCGCGGCGAGGGCCTCCTCGGGGCGGCCCAGGTTCGAGAGGGCCTGGCCGCGGCAGGCGTGGGCCACGGCGCTGCCGGGATCCAGCGAGACGGCGCGCTCAAAGGACGCAAGCGCGCCGGCGTCGTCGCCCATGTCGCCGGTGACGACGCCCAGGCCCACGTGGTGGCCGGCGTCGTCCGGCGCGAGCCTTATGGCCTCCTCGTAGATCCACGTCGGCGAGACGCCGGCTCGCCTGTTCGCGGCGAGGGCCTCGGCGTGGCGGCCCAGCGCGGCGAGCGCCGTCGCGCGGCCCAGGAGGGCCATGCGGTGGGAGGGGTCGATCTCGATTGCGCGCTCGTTGGCGGCGAGGGCGTCAGGGTAGTGGCCCGTCTCCAGGAGGGCCAGGGCGCGCGCGGCGTGCGCGTCGGCGCTGGCCGGCGCGATCTCCACGGCCCGCGCGTGGGCGGCGAGGGCGTCCTCGGGGCGGCCCAGCTCGATCAGCGCGCGGCCCATGTCCGTGTGCGTCTCGGGGTCCCCGGGCTCCAGCCGCGCGGAGCGCTCCAGGTCCGCGAGGGCCTCGGCGTGGCGGCCCAGGGACAGGAGGGCGCTGCCGCGCGCCTGGAGAGCCCGGTGGGCCTGCGGGTTGATCTCTATGGAGCGGCCAAGGGCGGCGAGGGCGTCCCCGGGGCGGCCCAGGGACAGCAGGAGGACGCCGCGCGCCAGGTGCACGCCCGCGCTGCCGGGCTCCAGGGCCGCGGCGCAGTCCATCTCGGCGAGGCCGTCGGCGGCGCGCCCGCCGGCGGCCAGGACAAAGCCGCTTTCATAGTGCTCCTGCGCGTCGCGGCCCTCCGGCGGGTCGATCCAGGCCAGGGAGACACGCTCGTCTGCCTCGTCCCCCGCGCGCGCGATCTCGTCGGCCCGTGGCCGCCTGGCGCGGGGCGCGGGCCTCTTGCGCTGCGCGGCGCGGGGCGCCGGGGGCGCGTCCCCGGGCGCGCCGGCTGCCCGCCCCCGCCCCCCTGCGCGGCCGGCGCGCGCCCCGGCGGGGCGCTCGGTGATGGCATCGAGGCCGGGATCCAGCTCCAGGGCGCGGTCGTACGCGGCGGACGCCTCGGCGTCGCGGCCGAGGTTGGTGAGCGCCACGCAGCGGCCGGCGTGCGCCAGGGCCTCGCCGGGGTCTATCTCGATTGCGCGGTCGTACGCGGCGAGGGCCTCGGCGTCGCGGCCGAGGTTGGTGAGCGTGGCGCCGCGGCTGCCGTGCGCGTCGACGAGGCCGGCGTCGGCCTCGGCGGCGCGGTCGTACTCGGCGAGGGCCTCGGCGTGGCGGCCCTGGGCGAGCAGCGCGTCGCCCCGCTTCAGGCGCCTCCTTGCGGCGGCGCGACCCCCTTGCCCCATCCCGTGCGCGCGCCGCGCGCGCCCCCTATAACAGCCTGCCGCCGGCGCGGCGCGTCACGGGGCAAATATCCCCAGGCCGAGGCCCCAGGTTATCGCGAGGATCAGCAGGCACGGTATCCCCATGATCGGCACCGAGCGCAGCGCCAGGCCGACGGCCTCCTCGCGCCTCGTCGAGGCGTAGAGCGGCCACCGCCTGTACACGGCGTGGCGGACAAGGAGGAGCACGGCGATCCCCGCGCCGAGGATGAGGAACATCATCGGGTCAAGCCGGTGGTCGGTCACGCCCTGGCCCCCATGGCGCGGGGCGCGCGGCCGGGGGTTAATATGCATAGCCTTGCCCGCGCGCGGGCGGGCGCGGGACCCGGGCGTGACCGGGGCAAGGAACACGACGTAGGCGCGCGGCGCCAGGAGCGCCATGGCGCCGGCCGGTGGGTGCCGCGGGGCGCCAGCGACCCCGGGCGGCGCGCCTCGGCGGGGGCAGTGCCTACTCCCAGAGGCCGGCGACTGCGCGCGCGAAGCCGCGCCACGTGAGCAGGGACGGCGCGCGGCGCGCGACAAGGCGGGAGAGGAGGAGCAGCTCCTTGCGCGCAATGTCACAGGCGGCGACTGCGACGAGGCAGTACAGCGCGGTGAGGCCCGCAGGCCAGCCAAACTCCTCCCACATGCCGCCAGGCCACGACATCGGCGCTCACCCGCCGCGCCCTGCGCGCCGGCCCGTGGCGGCGCGGTGGCGCCTCATGGCAGGGAGGACCCTAGCGGCAGCGCGGGGAGGCGCGCCATATCAGGTGCACGAACAGCATGAACAGGCCCCATTTTGCAAGGGTGAACAGCCCGCTGTTGCGCGCGTGGGCGGACCGGGCGTCGTCGGGAAGCCTTGCCGGCGG
>RKSK01000214.1 GCA_007570915.1 Cenarchaeum sp. | reverse complement strand
ACGAGGGCCACGACGCTCTGCCGCTCGAGGCGGTTCTCGTATATGCCGCGAAACGCGCTAGTCGTCATGGCCGCCTCGTTCTCGACGCCGCGCATCCTCATGCAGAGGTGCTCGGCGTCTGCCCAGACGGCGACGCCCTTGACGCCCTGCGCGTTGAGGTCGTCGGCTATGCTCCTCGTGAGCCTCTCCTGTATCTGGAGGCGCCTGGCGTGCTTTTTGACGAGGCGCACGAGCTTTGAGGTCCCAAAGACGCGGCCGTTTGGCGCGTAGGCGATGCTCACGGTACCGAAAAAGGGCAGCATGTGGTGCTCGCACATCGAGTAGAAGCGTATGCCGCGGACCACGACTGCGTCCGAGTCCTCCGAGAACTGGACGTCGAGCTCGGCGTCGGACTCGTAGCCGTCAAATATCTCGCCGTACATGTCGGCTATGCGCTCGGGCGTCTCGCGCAGGCCCTCCCTCGTGGGGTCCTCGCCTATCTCTATGATGAGCTCGCGCACGAGCCCCCTTATGCGCTCGCGGTTCATGCGCCCCCGCGGCGCGGATCGTGGGTATTTGAAGGTAGGGGCGCCCCCGCGGCCCCCCGCGGCGCCGGTCAAAACCCGCTCTTGCCAAACTCGTGGCGGCAGGCGCGGCACGCCATGCCGGGGTTCTCCGGCGAGACGCAGCAGCCGCCGAGCTCGACCCAGTCGTCCTCGTCGGGCATCCCCGCCGGATAGCCGTACTGGATCCTCGCAATCTTCGCGGAGCCGCACCTGGGGCACCTCACGGGCCTCGGCCTGAACGCCTCGGAGCACTCGGCGCACGCCAGGGTGGGGCGGTTGACGGCGCCGCTGTACGGCAGCGGCACAAACCCAAGCTCGGCCTGCAGGGACCTCCATCCCGCAGCGGCCTCCGGCCTGCCGTTCAAGAGGCGCAGCACCTCGGCGGCCACCGCCTTGTTGCCGTCCCACGCCCCGCGGCGCCCCGCGGCCCGCCTCAGAGCCAGCTCGGCCTCGGCGGCCTCTTCGCTGCCCAGCTTGCGCGCTAGCTCGCCGCGCCCGGGATGCTGCCCCCTTGCCCTGTGCAGCACCCTCGCGAGCCGCTTCCTGCCCAAATGCGATCGCCGTGGCGGATCCCGCCCCGGACAACCCTGGCCGCGGCGGCCACGCACGCCGCGCCCTGGCGCGCGGAGGCCTGGCGGTATGAGCGCGGCCAGGCCGCCGTGCAGGACAAGGGCCGAGCTGGCGCGGGCTGCCATGGGCGTGGGGGTCAGGGAGGCGATCCGCGATTATCGAGCCAGGCGCAACCTCCCAAAAGAGTTCTCTTGCTCGCTCGAAACCAGGAGGTTTTATGTTGCGGACGAGTTTGATGATCGTGCGGCGCTTCTTGAGCACTATGGCGACGGGCACTCAGACGTGTACATGGTTGCTATAACAAATGTACAGGGCATAATCAACGACGAACATGCAGCGCGCGTTGCTGAAAGGTGCGCCCAAGAGGGCCAGGTTCCGTTCATTGGAAGGTGGACGGAGCAAAACGTGGCCTATGAGGACGTGTCTGTCGCAATAAATCACGGCGAGCCGCTTGACTCGGTAAGAGACATGCTCCTTGCGCTAAGGCAAAAGTCTTGCCTAGTTGTGCGCCCTGCAGCGTATTCTTTTTTGCGTATAAACGACGTCTAAACCCACCATCCCCGGATCTATCCGGACATGCGTCATGGCCTGCATCGCATATTGCGCAGGGGGCGCCTTCTCTTGGGAACAGGCCACAAACACCGTGCCGCGGCCTGGCTCCCTCCTCTGAGTCTGTTTTCGCTTTTCCGTCATCCCCAAGTCTAGCATATTGAGCTTCCAGTCGTTCGCTTCATCCCCCCCCTGAGCTTCGTCCCGCATCCTCTTTATCTCCCTGTCAACGGCGTCGCGCACCTCGGGAGGAAGGTGTCTGTACCTGAACACGCCAGACCTCATGCCGGCAACAATGTCGCTGACCCGAAGCTCTTGATCCTCGCACGACGGCGCAAAGGTGTTCTTAAACACCCTTTCACGGCTCACGGCCGCCCACACGCGCGCCAACTAATAAGCCTAGGCGTGCGTGCCGGAAACCGCCACACACGTTGACCCTTTGCCGGCTCTGGGCCATTGTGGCGTCTGGCGGCCCGCAAGACCCACAATTGTTATATGGCGGCTCGACCATTCCCGCTCTGCCGTGACGCGGCCCCAAAACCCCCCGGACGACACAACCAGCGGCAAAAAAGCGGCGGCGTCCACGCCCAATGGATCCGGCCGTGCCGTTGCGGGAAACGCAGAAGATTCTGTGCCCCGCAGGGATGGGGCATTCGGGCCAGACGGCGGCCGACACGCCGGCACGCCTGGGGAACTTGACCGCGCCCTGGAGACGAACCCAAACAGCGCCGATCTGCTTAACGACAAGGCTGCAGCGTTCCGCGACTCTGGCCTGCACGACAAAGCGCTAGAGGCGCTGGACCGGGCGCTAGAGCGCAGCCCTGGCAACATGCGCTCTCACAGGATGCGCTCTGCCGTGCTGTACGACTTGAAGCGGCACGATGAAGCCGTTAGCGAACTTGATCGCGCAATATCCCTAGGCGACAATTCGGCATCAACCCACTTTAACAAGGGCGCAGCGCTTGCGGATCTCGGCCGCCACGAGGAGGCGGCAGGCTCGTTTGGACGTGCCGCCGAACTTGCCCCGGATGACGCCGCCGCGCACGAACACAGGGCCGACTGCCTGATGAGCGTGGGCCGCGCCGCCGAGGCGCTAGAGCCGCTTGACCGCGCAATTGAGCTAGCCCCAACGCACCGCCTGCACCTGAACAGAGCGGGGGTGTTGGGAGTCTTGGGCCGCACCGCCGAAGCGCTGGAGGCGTTTGAACGCGCCATCGAGGAAAAGCCCAATGACCCACACTCGCATTTTGGAAAGAGCCTTGCGGAACTGGCCGCGAGCCGCCACGCAGAGGCGCTAGCCTCCGTTGACCGCGCGCTGGAGCTGGATCCCAAATTGGCGAATGCGCACATTAACCGGGGTCACATACTGTGCCTGCTAAACCGGCACCCTGAAGCCCTTGCGGCGGCCGAACAGGCTCTGGAGCTAGAAACCAACAGCCACCACGCGCACTTTCTTCGCGGCGCGATCACGCTTGCAAT
>RKSK01000125.1 GCA_007570915.1 Cenarchaeum sp. | reverse complement strand
GCCTGGCGCTCGCCGGCTGGCCATGAAGGGTTAAGTGGCCCGCCGCGGCGCGCTCCCCCGGGCATGGGCTCGATCCTTGTAACCGGGACCGACACGGGAGTCGGCAAGACGGTCGTCGCCGCCGGCATCGCCTCGGCCCTGCGCGCCGCCGGCGTCAACGTGGGCGCCATGAAGCCCTTTGCGGCGGGCCAGAGGCAGGCGTCGGGCTTTGCGTCAGCCGACGCGCAGGCCATAGCGCGCGCGGCCGGCTCGGAGGCCGACGGCGAGGCCCTGATCAACCCGCAGTTCTTTGACTTTCCGGCCTCGCCGTACACGGCTGCCATCGAGTGCGGCGCCGAGGCAGACGTCGGGGCGGCGCTTGCCGCGCACGGGGAGCTCGCCTCGCGCCACGACGCCGTCGTCGTGGAGGGCATGGGCGGGGCGATGGTCCCGATACGCGCCGGCTACCACGTAGCCGACCTCGCCGCGGGGATGGGGGCCGCGGCGCTCCTCGTCTGCCCCAGGCGCATCGGGTGCGTAAACCACGCCATAATGTCAATCCACGCCCTAGCAGGGCGCGGCGTGCGCGTGGCCGGCATTGTCATAAACGAGACGGGCGGCGAGATGTACCCAGAGGCCACGCTGCGCCGCGACCTGGAGGCCCTCACGGGCGCGCGCGTCCTCGCCTCGCTGCGCCGCCTGGACGACGCCGGCCCCGGCGCGGTCGCCTCGGAGCTGCGCTCATCTATGGACGTCGGCGCGCTGTTCGGGGCCGGCCGCCGCGCCCAGGACGCCGAGGCGCCCGCCGCCGGTCGACGCTAGGTGCGCCCTCGCGCGGCCCAGCACGCCGCCGAGCGTGCCGTCCTCGACCGAGTACGCCTCGACCCCAACGCCCCTGGCGCTCGGGCACAGCGCGACGGCGACGTTCTCGCGCGGAAGGATGCGCGAGGCGGCCTCGGCGGCGGCCTCGGCGCCGCGCGCGCTTGCGTCCTCGGGCACGCACACGACGAGCGCGCGCGCCGGCGCGGCCGCCAGCGTGCGCGCGTCGGGGACCACAATGTCGACCTCGCGCCCGCGCACGGCCACCTTTCGGTGGCTCGGGATCGCCGCGGCGCTGAGCGCATAGTGCAGCAGGACCGTGACGAGCGCGCAGTCGCCGGCGGGCCCGGCGCCGAGCGCGCGCACGCGCGGGAGGCACGCGCGCGCGACGCCGGAGAGGAGCGCGCCGGCGCGCGGCGAGCAGAGCTCGCGCCTCGCGCGCGCCTCGCCCACGCCGGCGATGTGGCCGTAGGCTATGGCCCTTATCGCCTCACTCGGCGTAGGCATAGCGCCGCTCGCCCTGCGACTCGGGCGACGTCATCACGTCGACTAGGACAAACTCCCTCTGCGCGTCGAGTATGGGCTCGTTTGGCCGTATGCGGTTCTCGTGTATGCTCTCGTACTCGTCAAACGTGAGGCGCCTCCTCTTGCCCATCTCGCCGGCGATGTTCATCGGCTCGACGACCTCGCGGTAGCCCGGCGCGATGACGCCCGAGAAGACCATCGCCGAGCTCCCCGACCCGTAGGACCCAAACCCAAACCTCTTTCCCTCGAGGTCGGCGCCGGCGTTGTGCTCAAACTCTAGCGCGCTCCGGAAGCTCAGGTAGAGCGACGCCGTGTATATGTTGCCCACCATCGTCGCCGCTCGCAGCGAGCTGGCCAGCTTTGAGTCGTACGCCTCCCTGTACTCGGCCGTCTTGACAAAGCGCCTGTTGAACTCGTGGTCCTGCTCCATGAACCTGGCGTCCTCGAGTATGGACTCGATGGTCCCGCCGGCCCTCGGGGACGGCTCGTCCATGCCGACCGCCCTGACTATGGGGCCCCAGCGCGGCAGGCCCCGCCACTCGTGGCGCAGCAGGTAGGCGAGGGCCTTCTTGCCCATGTTCGCGTAGGGCAGGTGGACGCAGAGGTAGTCTATGTGGTCGAGTATCGTCTCGCCCTCGGCCAGCGTGACGAGGCCCGTCTCAAAGGCCTTTTTCTTGTACGCCTCCAGCGTGTTGCGGACCTGTATGAGGTAGAGCAGGTTGGAGTACTGTCCGTGGACGACGGGCGTGGGCTTGCCCGTCGGGCGGTAAAAGTCGTACTCGTCGCGTATCGACGTCGCCGTCACGCGCGCGTCAAACTCGAGGAGGCGCGGGCTGTCGCTTAGGAGCATGGCCACTGCGCCGGCGCCCTGCGTGAGCTCGCCGGAGGAGCCCATGTCGTACTTTGCAATGTCGGAGACGACGACGATTGCCCTCTTGCCGCCGGCCTCGCCGGCGCGTATCCAGTTGGCGTTGTCGTAGAGCGAGTACGACCCGGACACGCACGCGAACTTTGTCTCGATCCCGCCGCAGTGCTCAAAGGCCCCGCGCCCGTAGACCTGCTCGAGCATGCCGATGACGTACGTGTTCATCGCCTTTGACTCGTCCATCGAGGACTCGGTCGACGCGTAGAGGCGCCCGATGTCAGACGGCCGCAGGCCGTTGCGCTGCATGAGCTCGAGGCACGCGTTGGCCGCGAGGCACGCGGGGTCCTGGTTGGCGTCGACCATGGCCATCTGCGAGACGCCGAGGCCCTGGCGCAGCTTTGAGGCGCTAATCCCCCTGTGCTCGGCAAAGTCCTCGGCGTCCACGTAGAGGCGCGGGACGTACACCGCAATGTCGTCAATGCCTGCCGGCATGGGAGGCGGCGGGGGCGCGTTTGGATATAAGGATATGCCGCCCTATATAGCCCGCGCGCGCCTAGCCGGCGATCGCGCGCGCGAGGACGTCCTCAAACTCGGAGAGCGGCTGCGCGCCGCGCATGAGAAAGACGTCGCCGCCGGCGCCGATCACGTAAAAGGCCGGCGTGCCGCTCAGGCCCAGGGCCCGCGCGTCTGCGCTGCTCGCGCTGACCCTCTCGGCGTGCGTGCCGGCCTCCATGCACGCCCCCCACGCCGCCCCGTCGAGGCCCTCGACGCCCGAGGCGATCTCGCGCATGCCGGCGATCGAGGCCCACCCCGTGCGCTCGCCGCTGTACGCCTCGTATATGGCGTCGTGGAACTCCCAGAACAGGCCCTGGTCGCCGCCGCAGTGGGCCGCGCGCGCGGCCGTCACCGAGTCCGGCCCGATCACGACAAAGTCCTTGAAGAGCATCCGCACCTGGCCCGTCTCGACGTACCTCGAGACGAGCTCCGGCTCGGTCCTCTCAAAGTGGCGGTGGCAGAACGCGCACTGGTAGTCGCCAAACTCGACTAGCGTGACGGGGGCCGCGGGGTTGCCCAAAAAGGGCGAGGCGTTGGAGAGGAGGAGCTCCGGCGTCGGCTCGGCCGGCGGGGGCTCGAGCGCCCCCGTCGAGGGCACGCCGAGCTGGGCCGGCGCGTCCGGCGAGGCGAGCTCTAGGGCGTAGAGGGGCGCGAGTATGGCCGCCGCGGCGATCGCCGCGCCTATGCCCATCGACGGGAGGCTGACGTCCACCGTGGCCAACGGCGCGCGGCGCGCCCGCGGCGCTATTTTAACCTGCACCACTAATATGGCGCGCGGCGCGGGGCCGGCGCGCCGTGAAGCGCGTCTTTGTCAACGGGTACGGCTCGATCGGGCGCAGGGTCGCGGCCCTCGTGGGCCGCGACGGCGAGGTCGAGCTAGTCGGCGTCGGCAAGGCCTCGGCGAGGGGCATCGAGCGGGCCGCCGCCGACGGCCACCGCGTCTTTGTCCCCGGCCCCGCCCTGCCGGGCCTGGCCGGCCGCGGCGCGGCCGGCAGCATAGAGTCGGCCCTTGACTCGTGCGACCTCGTCATAGACTGCACGCCGTCCGGGACGGGCCGCGAGAACAAGGCCTCGCTGTACGAGCCGCGCGGCCTCATGGCCATATACCAGGGCGGCGAGACTATACACGGCGAGGGGGCGGTCGCCGACACGCTCTTTAGCTCGCGCACAAACTACGAGTCGGCCATCGGCAAGAGGCACGTCATGCAGGGAAGCTGCAACGTGACCGGCATCGGCAAGGTCGCCCGCCCGCTCGCCGAGGCGTTCGCAGGCCAGATAGGCCGCCTTGACATCACGCTCATACGCCGCTGGGCCGACATCGAGCAGGGCGGCGAGATCCCCGACACGATAGAGATGACGCCCTCGCCGCACCACGGCGAGGACGTCAGGGCGCACATGGGCGACGCCGTGCCGGTCCATGTCAGGGCGGTCAAGGTGCCCACGCGGCAGATGCACGTCCACATACTCGACGCGAGGTTTGCCGGCGCGGCCCCGCCGCCGGACGACATCCACGCGGCCCTGGCCGGCGAGCCGGCCGTCGCGGTGCTGTGGGGCGCGCGCGGGACGCGCGAGGTCCGCGAGTTTGCCGGCTCGTCTGACGCGCTCGCGGACACAAACATGGTCCACGTGCACGCCGAGATGACGGCGAGCCGCGGCGACACGGCCCAGGTCGTCTACTCGGACGACCAGACGGGGATTGTCATACCCGAGAACCACATGCTCATGCAGGCGATGCTCTTTGGCCGGCCGCGCGCCGAGGCCCTTGCGCGCACAGAGTCGCTCTTTGGCCTCGCGCAGAAAAAGGCCGCGCTTGAGGCGCGATTCAGCCGCGAAGGCGCTCGATCCTGACGCGCTCGGACCGGTTGTTTGAGACCTTTTCGACGACGATGCGCACGCCGGCGAGCTCGACCTTGTCGCCCTCGCGCGGTATGTCCTTTAGGCGCTCGTGGAGCAGGCCGTTCAGCGTCGAGCGCGCGTCGCCGCCGGGGACGCTCACGCGCAGTATCTTGCCCACGCGGCCCATCTCTATGTCGCCGTCGGCTATGATCGTGTCGCGGTCTACTGACGTGTACTGCGGCTGGCCACCCCTGTCGCCCTCGTCCTCGACCTCGCCGACTATCTCCTCTATGAGGTCCTCGAACGTGACGAGGCCCTCGACGCCGCCATGCTCGTCGATGACTATGGAGAGGTGGACCTTGCGCCCCTTCATCTCGTCTAGCAGCGACCTGACCGTCTTTTCGCGCGACGCAAAGACGGGCTTGCGCGCTATGAGGTCGAGGCTGCCCTCGCGGCGGTCCCGCTCGAGCTCGCGCAGCATGTCCTTGACGTGGACAAAGCCCGTGATGTCGTCAATGTCCTTCCCGTACACGGGTATGCGCGAGTGGCCCGACTCGTTTATCCTCGGCAGCGCGTCGAGCAGCAGCATCCTGCCGGGGAGGGCAAACATTCTCGTGCGAGGCGTCATTACGCTGTGGACGGCAATGTCGTCAAAGCTCAGGGCCCCGCGCACGAGCGCGTGCTCCTCGCGCTCTATGGCCTTCTCGGCCATGCCCTGGTCTATGACGTGCTCTATCTCCTTCTCGGTGATCGGCGGGGGGAGGTAGCTGCTCCCCGTGAGGCGGACCACGCCGCGCGTGATCGTCTCAAAGAGCTTGACGACCGGCCACGTCGCGTAGCTGAACGCGAGCAGGACCGGCGCGAAGCGCAGCGCTATGCGGTCCGCGTTTGCGTTGCAGTAGGTCTTTGGCGTTATCTCGCCGAAGACGAGTATGAGGAACGTCATCACGCCGATCGCCACGCCGAGGCCGCTGTCGCCAAAGAGCTCTATGGCAACGCTCGTGGCCAGCGCCGAGGCGCCGACGTTGACGACGTTGTTGCCGAGGTTAACGCTCGCCATCATCCAGCCGGGGTTTGACTTTAGCCTCCGCAGGGCCCTTGCGCCCTTGCGGCCCTCCTTGACAAACTGCGAGACGCGCGAGTTGCGCGTCCCGACGAGGGCCACCTCGAGGCCGCTAAAGAACCCCGAGAGGCCGATGAGGGCCGCGAGGAGGGGCACCTCCACCCAAAGGTTCACCATGCGCGCGCTACCCTGCCCCCGGCGCGACGCCCGGGCTCATGTCTGAGGCGAGTCACCTTGCATGCCTTGATGGCATGTCCGCTTGCGCCCCCGCTTTTAAGGCTTGGGGCAAACCCAAGCGCGTGGGGGCGCGGCAGGGATTTATGGGCGCCTCCCCGCGGCCCTGCGCGTTGGCAAACCGCTACGTGTCGTTTGTGGACGACGGGCACTTTTACCGCTGCGTAAAGAGGGTCTGCGACAGGTACGCCGAGCTCCAGCAACAGGACGCGGGGCGCCTGCTGAAAAAGAGCGTCGTGGACCCGTTCAAGATGGTCCTAGACATGGGCAACAGGGGCATCGGGCCGGGCGACTGGGAGGAGGTTGACGCCGACCGCATCCGCGACAAGTCGCTCAACAACGCCATAGGCGAGTTCCACCAGGAGGTCCTCGGGGGCGTCGAGGGGTGGGTGGCGCTGCCCAAGGGGCACCGCCTCGAGGTAGACCTTGCCAGGGAGGACAACATGGCGTTCATCGAGCTCAAGAACAAGTACAACACGCTCAGCGGCTCAAAGCACAAGGCGGTCCACGACGCGCTCGAGCGAATCCTGCGCGAGCACCCGCAGGCGAGGTGCTACTGGGCGTACATACTCGCGCAGAACGGGACCTCCGGCGAGCGCGCGTGGGTGTTTCGCAACAGCACAAACCCCAACATCAGGAGGGCGTGGGGGGGCAGGGTCTACGGCATTGTCACGGGGAGCGACTCGGCGCTCTCCGAGGCGTGGGCGGCGCTCCCGCGCGCGATGGGCGACGTCCTGGGCGGCGGCGAGCGCGGCGGCGCGGGGCGGGCCGGCAAGTGGTTCGAGTACGCCTTTGGCCGCTAGCCCTCAAGGGCGCGGCGCAGCGAGCGGCCCAGGGCCACCGCGAGCCTCACGGGCACCGCGTTGCCTATCTGCCGGTACTGCGAGTGCATGCTCCCCTCAAACCCCCACTCGTCAGGGAACGTCTGTATGCGCGCGTACTCGCGCACGGTGAGCGGGCGCGTCTCGTCGGGGTGCACCCTGTCCGTCATCTTTTGGGCCGGCGAGCACGTCAGCGTCAGGCACGGCTCGTCCCACGACAGGCGCCGCGCCATGCCGCGCTTGCCTCCCTCCGAGTGGAAGCTGCTCCCGAGGTACCTCTTTTGCAGGCGCAGCGGGAGGTCGACCCACGAGCCGCCCGGCGGGACTAGGTCGAGTATCTTTCTCCTCCACTCCGAGTACTGCTCGCCCTCGGAGCGCGGCGCGCCGCGCAGGGCCTCGGCCATCGTCACGACGCCGCGCCGCGGCGCGGGAAACTCAAAGCGCACGCCGCGCCTCACGCCGACGAATATGACCCTCTTGCGCTTTTGGGGCACGCGGTAGTCCAGCGCGTTTAGCGTGCGGTACTCGACCCTGTAGCCGAGCGAGCCGAGTATGTCGAGTATGGTGCTCAGCGTGCGGCCGCCGTCGTTGCGCGTGATGGCCTCGACGTTCTCGGCGAGAAACGCGCGCGGCCTGACCTCCTTGACGGCCCTGGCAAACTCGTAAAAGATCGTCCCGCGCACGTCGCGAAAGCCGAGCTTGTGGCCCGCGTGGCTAAAGGGCTGGCACGGAAACCCGCCCGTGACGAGGTCGGCCTCCATTCCCCTAAAGTCGACGCCGGCGACGTCCTCGCCCATGACGTTCCAGCGCGGGCGGTTCCTCCTCAGCGTCGCCACGCAGTCCCTGTCGTTCTCGACTAGCGCGACGGTCTCAAAGCCGGCCTTTGAGATGCCCAGGGCCAGGCCGCCGGCCCCGGCGAAGAGCTCAAGGGACCTCGGCCGCGCCGCGCGGCGCCCCGCCGCCGTCATGCGCGCGGCGGCCTCGCAAAGCGGTTTGAGGCGTCAGTGTGGTACTCCACTGGCAGCGAGGGGTCCTTTTGCCTCCCCGTGAGTATGCCGACGACCGTGTCGTCGCGGCGGATGGTCCCCTCGTCGACGAGCCTGCGTATGCCGGCGACCGTCGCGCCGGAGGCCATCTCGCAGTCAAAGCCGTTGAGGCCGACGACGGACATGCCGTCGAGCATATCGGCGTCGCTCACCGTCGTGACGCACCCGTCGCTCGCCTCCAGCGCGCGCAGGGCCTTTAGCAGGTTTGCGGGCCGCCCGATCTGTATGGCCGTCGCGCGCGTCTGCGGCACGCCGCCAGACGCGTCAAGGGCCGCATAGTGGCGCTCGATCGCCCCGGTGTCGGGACGGCCGGCGTTCCAGCGCAGCCCGCCGCCGCCGCCCGCGCCGTTGTACAGGTCGGCAAGCGTGCTTGCGCCCTCGGCGTTGACGACGGCGATCCTGGGCATCTTTTTTATCCACCCCCACGAGCGCAGCTCGGAGAGGGCCTTGCCGCAGCTTGACGTGTTGCCCAGCGCGCCGCCGGGGTAGACGATCCAGTCCGGCGCCTCCCAGCCCAGGTGCTCGAGGGCCCTGTAGGGTATCGTCTTTTGGCCCTCTATGCGGAACGGGTTGATCGAGTTGACCGTGTAGCCCCTGCCCTCGCCGACGGCCTCTAGCGACGCGCGCAGCGCGTCATCAAAGTTGCCGTCCACCTCGACTATCTGGGCCCCAAACTGGTACGCCTGGCCGAGCTTGCCCTGCGCGATCTTGCCGCGCGGTATGTACACGTCGCACGCCATGCCCTCGTTTGCAGCAAACATGCCCGCCGAGGCCGACGTGTTTCCCGTCGAGGCGCACACGATCGTCGCCGCGCCGACCATCCTGGCGTGCGTGACGGCAGTCGCCATGCCGTTGTCCTTGAAGGACCCGCTCGGGTTGTAGCCCTCGGGCTGGAGGAGGAGGCGCTCGGGGTCCATCCTGCAAAACTCGGCGACCCTTGACATGCCGTACGGCCGCGACAGGCGGCCCTCTGACCCGTCAAGGGAGACGAGCGAGCGCGAGCATGCGGCCTCGTCGCCGGCGTCAATGCCGCAAAAGTTGAGGAGCTCCCTGAACCGCCACACGCCGCTCTCGTTGAATATGCTCCCGCCGTGGTCGCGGCGGTGCAAAAACTCCTCCTTGAGGGACTTTGGCGGCGAGCCGTCATAGACGACGTCGAGGTGGTGGCCCCGCCTGCAGTGGACCGCGGCGGTCTCTATGGGGTACTCTAGCGCGCACGCTCCGTCGATGCACCGTAGCCGCGCGCCCTGCGCCATCCGCGCGCGCGCCGCCCGCGGCG
The DNA here is from genome assembly GCA_007570915.1 of Cenarchaeum sp. Taxonomy (GTDB): domain Archaea; phylum Thermoproteota; class Nitrososphaeria; order Nitrososphaerales; family Nitrosopumilaceae; genus JAHRAL01. The sequence continues at coordinate 336 of RKSK01000125.1, read as the reverse complement.
GCAATTTAAAGAGTGCGGGGCTTGCCGCGGCGTTGGGCAATCCGGTGGGGTTATGGGGCGACCGGGTATTTTTGGCCAAAAGATCCGGCTCTGGCAAAAGCATACGGGCAGGCGCCCCGGGCAGTCTTTGGCGTGCAGACTCCGGTTGGACGGGGATCCGGAAGACCTCCCAGGCGGCGTCTGCCGCGGTAATGGCGTCGCTTTTAGGATCCTGCTCCGCCATGGCCAGGGATAGACGACCACGCACTTCCGGTGAACGGACAGATGTTCGGCATTATCTCAGCTAGGGTAGCCCTTGCCCGTGCCTGGCTAGGCGACTCCATCGGCACGAGACGA